>DASXJE010000294.1 GCA_036497565.1 Mycobacteriales bacterium | reverse complement strand
AGCAGCAGCGGGGGAAGCAGCAGCAGCAGCAACCTCTCGCTCGCCTTCATGGGCGCACAGACGGGGCCCAACGCGCAGTTGGGTATCAACATCTCCGACGGGGCGAAGCTGGCGGTCAACCAGCACAACGCCAAGAGCGGGGTCAAGAAGGTAACCCTCAAGATCTACGACACCCAGGGCGACCCGACGCAGGCGTCGACCCAGGCCAAGAAGGTCGTCCAGGACAAGGACGTGGGCGTCATCGGCCCGGCGTTCTCCGGCGAGTCCAAGACCTCGCTGCCGATCCTCGAGGCGGCCGGCATCCCCAACATCTCCCCGTCGGCGACAGCGGTCACGCTCGCCCAGAACGGCTACAAGTTCTGGCACCGGGTGCTGGCCAACGACGACGTGCAGGGCCCGGGCGACGCCGACTTCATGGCCAACACGCTGCACGCCAAGAAGGTCGCGGTGATCGACGACCAGAGCGAATACGGCAAGGGGCTGGGCGACAGCGTCCGCTCGCAGCTGAAGAAGGACAACGTCACGGTGGCTCCCAGCGGCACCCTCGACCCCAACGGCTCGGACTACTCGAGCACGGTCAACAGCGTCAAGTCGGCCAACGACGACGTCATCTTCTTCGCCGGCTACTACTCGGCGGCGGCGAAGCTGGTCAAGCAGCTGCGCGACGCCAACGTCACGGCGACGTTCATGTCCGGTGACGGCTCACTCGACCAGAAGATCGTCGCCGGTGGCGGTACGGCGGCCAACGGCGCGCTGCTGTCCTGCACCTGCAGCTCGGCGGTCGGCTCGACCGATCCGACGGTCCAGAAGTTCGCCAAGGACTACCAGGCGGCCTACAAGACCGCACCGGCGACCTACTCCGCCGAGGGCTACGACGCGGCCAACATCTTCCTGATGGCGATCGACGCCGGGAAGACGACGCCGGCCGCGATCAACAGCTACCTCAAGACCGTGGACTACAACGGGGTGTCCAAGCACATCAAGTTCGCCCCCAACGGCGAGCTCCAGGACAATCTGTTGTTCGTCACCCAGGTGGAGAACCAGAAGCTGAAGTTCCTGGGGAGCACGAAGACAGCAAAGCCGCAGAAGTAATCCTCGGTGCACGCATTCGTCACCCAGTTCTGGGCGTCCACGATCGATGGGCTGACCATCGGTTCGATCTACGGTTTGATCGCGCTCGGCTACACCTTGGTCTACGGCGTTCTTCGGCTGATCAACTTCGCGCACTCCGAGATCTTCATGATCGGGACCTTCGCGAGCTTGTTCACGCTGCACGCGCTCGGGATCAACGGGGCGCAGACCGGATTCGCGCTCGTCGGCGTGATCGCGGTCTGCGCCCTGGCGGCGATGGCGGCCTCCGGGGCGTCGGCGGTCATCCTCGAGCGGGTGGCCTACCGGCCGCTGCGTAAACGCGGCGCCTCGCGGCTGGCCGCACTGATCTCCGCGATCGGCGCGTCGTTCTTCCTGCAAGAGGTGTTCGCGCTGCGTTACGGCCGCGACCAGCTCAGCGTGCCGCGGATCATGCACAAAACCGTGCTGCTCAACATCGGCTCGGGCGAGGTCCGTGCCGACAAGGTGCTGGTCGTCGGCGCCGCAATCGTGATGGCGGTGGCGCTCGACTTCTTCGTCAACCGCAGCCGGCTCGGGCGGGGGATCCGGGCGACGGCGCAGGACCCGGACACCGCCGTCCTGATGGGGGTCAACATCGACCGGGTCGTGATGGTCACGTTCCTGGTCGGCGGGCTGATGGCCGGCGTGGCCGCGATGCTCTACGACACGTTCTTCGAGATCACCCAGTACAACGTCGGCTTCCTGTTGGGGATCAAGGCGTTCACCGCCGCGGTGCTCGGCGGGATCGGCAACATCCGCGGCGCCCTGCTCGGTGGCGTGGTGCTCGGCCTGATCGAGAGCTACGGTGCCAGCATTCTCGGTGCGCAATGGAAGGACGTCATCGCCTTCGTCGTCCTGATCGTCGTCCTGATGTTCCGCCCGACCGGATTGCTGGGAGAGAAGCTGCTGAGAGCGCGGGCATGACACGGCCCAGGTTTCCCGATGTGCTCGGGGGCGCCAGCGACCTATGGGCGCGCACGCCCGGGTGGCAGCGGCTGATCGTCTACCTGCTGCTCATCTTCGGTGCGCTCGTCCTTCCGGCGCAGTCGATCGGGTCCTTCATGACCCCGGAGAGCGACTGGTCGGCGGTGCTGTTCTACCCGATCGGCATCTACATCCTGCTGGCCATCGGCCTCAACGTCGTCGTCGGTCAGGCCGGTCTGCTCGACCTCGGCTACGTCGCGTTCTTCGCGATCGGCGGATACGCGATGGCCAAGATCGGCATCTCGTTGAAGTGGGACTTCTGGTTCATCGTCCCGGTGGGGATCATCATCGCTCTCGCGGCCGGGGTGATCCTCGGCGCGCCGACCCTGCGCCTGCGCGGGGACTATCTGGCCATCGTCACGCTCGGGTTCGGCGAGATCATCCGGATCACCGCCAACAACCTGTCCTTCACCGGCGGCCCGCGCGGCCTCGCCCCCATCCCCAACCCGCCCAGCGTGAAGGGGATCTCGCAGCTGCAGTTCGGGGTGCTCGACACCCGGCCCTACTACTACCTGTGCGTGTTCGCGATCGTCGTGGCGATCATCCTGGTCAAACGGCTGGAGCGCAGCCGGGTGGGCCGCGCGTGGGCCGCCATCCGCGAGGACGAGGACGCGGCCGAGGTGATGGGCGTCCCGACGTTCCGCTACAAGCTCTGGGCCTTCGCCATCGGTGCGTCGATCGGCGGCGCGGCCGGGGTGCTCTTCGCGGCCCAGACCATCTCGATCACTCCCGACAACTTTCCCTTCCTGCTGTCGATCTACATCATCTGCGCGGTCGTACTCGGCGGATCCGGAAACCTGCCCGGCGTCATGGTCGGAGCTTTCCTCGTGGCCTGGCTGCCCGAACGCTTCCGGGCCTTCGCCGACTACCGCGTGCTCATCTTCGGGGCGTCGCTGGTGATCATGATGATCCTCCGGCCGGAGGGTCTGCTCCCGTCCCGCCGACGGCGGGCCGAACTCGCGGAGGGCACCGGCGGCATGGGTGCCCTCGGCGGCGAGGTCGGCGCGGTCGAGACGCAGAACGTCGAGGTGGGCCCGTGACCGCGGCCGCGGAGGTAGCCCCGGAGACCGGGCAGATCCCCCTGCTCGAGCTGCGCGGGGTCACCCAGCGGTTCGGTGGGGTCGTCGCGGTCGCCGACCTCGACCTGGCCGTGCAGCCGGGGACGATCTTCGCCCTGATCGGTCCCAACGGCGCCGGCAAGACCACGGTGTTCAACCTCGTCACCGGCGTCTACCGGGCGACCGCCGGATCCCTGTTGTTCGACGGCACGGAGATCTCCGGACGCAAGCCGCACGAGGTGACCCGGTCCGGGATCGCCCGCACGTTCCAGAACATCCGGCTCTTCGACAACATGAGCGTCCTGGAAAATGTGCAGGTCGGCGCCGACGCCCGGCATTTCTCCAGCGTCGTCGGCGCGGCACTCGGACTGCCGCGCTACCGCCGGGAAGAGCGCGACGGACGCGAGCGCGGGTTGGAGTTGCTCGACTTCGTCGGCGTCCGCGGGGTCGCCAACGAAGCCGCGAAGGCCCTGCCCTACGGCGATCAGCGGCGGCTGGAGATCGCCCGCGCGCTGGCGACCCGGCCGCAGCTGCTGCTGCTCGACGAGCCCGCGGCGGGTATGAACCCCAGCGAGAAGGCGTCGCTGATGCGGCTCATCCGCAAGATCCGCGACACCGGTGTCACGGTGTTCCTGATCGACCACGACATGGGGATCGTCATGCAGATCAGCGACCACATCGCGGTCCTCGACTTCGGCGAGAAGATCGCCGACGGCGCACCCCGCGACGTGCAGCGCGACCCGAAGGTGATCGAGGCCTACCTGGGTGCGGCCGACGATGCTTCTTGAGATCGAGGACCTGCACGTCTCCTACGGCAAGGTCGAGGCACTCAAGGGCGTGTCGCTGAAGGTCGACACCGGCGAGGTCGTCACGTTGATCGGAGCCAACGGCGCCGGCAAGACCACGACCCTCAAGACGATCTCGGGGTTGCGCCGGCCGTCGGCCGGGCGGGTGCGTTTCGACGGCCAGGACATCACCGGGATGGCGGGCCACCGCCGGGTCCTACTCGGGCTGTGCCAGGCGCCGGAAGGCCGCGGGATCTTCCCCGGCATGACGGTGCAGGAGAACCTCGAGATGGGCACCTACGCCCGTGGCCGGGGCACGCCGGGCAACCTCGACCGGGTGCTCGAACTCTTCCCCCGGCTCGCCGAACGTCGCAAGCAGTCCGGCGGCACCCTCTCCGGCGGCGAGCAGCAGATGCTCGCGATCGGCCGGGCCCTGATGTCCGACCCCAAGCTGCTGCTGCTCGACGAGCCGTCGATGGGGCTCGCCCCGCTCGTCGTCCAGCAGATCTTCGCCATCCTGCGGGAGATCAACGACGCCGGTACGACGATCCTGCTGGTCGAGCAGAACGCCAACCAGGCGCTGCGGATCTCGCAGCGGGGCTACGTCCTGGAGACCGGTCGGATGATCAAGACCGCGGAGGCCGCCAGCCTGCGCGACGACCCAACCGTGCGGGCGGCGTACCTGGGCGGCGATCTCGATCTCAAGGCGCCGGAGGAATCGCCGGAGGAATCGCCGGAGGGCCCGACGCCCTCGGACGAGGCCGGCTGAGGCCGGAGTTCCGGCGGCGGACCGCCCAGTGGGCACTACGTCGGTCGGCCGAATGTAAGAGGACACGCTGCTCGGCTGTTCGGCCGCTGTTAGGCGAGCCTCAAGTGGGGATATTCTCCCGAGCCAGAAGGCACGAAGTCGGGGGTGACCACCAGGGTCGAGTATTCGGGAGGCGCGGTGCCGCGCGGAAACGTACGAGTGCGAACGGCCGGACTGGACGACCTCGACGCCTTTCTCGACCTGTCCCGGGAGCTGGACCGCATCACGGCCGGCAGCCCCGGCACCTACCCGAGGCTGCCGCTGCCGGCCACCGAGGGCACGGTCGCGGAGCGTTACTCCCACCTGCTGGAGGACCCGGACTGGCGGCTGGTGCTCGCCGTGGACGGCGAGAGCGACGAGCCCCTGGGTATGGCGGTCCTGGCCCGGGACGGCATCAGCGCCCAGCTCGGGGCACCTGCGGTCTACCTCAGCCACGTCGTCGTCGCGCCGGCGCATCGCCGCCGCGGGGCCGGTCGGGCGCTCGTGCGCGCCGCGACCACCTACGCCGACGAGTTGTGCTGCGAGCACGTGATCGTCGGGGTGACCACCGACGGCCGCGAGGCGCATCGGTTCTTCGCCCGGCTCGGTTTCGCTCCCCTCGTCACCCGGCGGGTCGCGTCCGTGGCGACCCTGCGGCGCAAGCTCGGCATCGTGCAGCACCCCATGGAGATGTCGGCACAGGTCATCCGGCGCCGCGTACCGCGGCCGCCGCGGGCCACCCGGCTGCGCCGCCTACGCGGCGGCGGCGTGGTCTAGTCGCGCCTCGCCCCGCGCAGGACGCAGGTGAGGCGGGCGGTGCACGTCGGGCGCCCCTGCTCGTCGGCGATCTCGATCGCGTAGGTCGCCACCGAGCCGCCCTCGTGCACCGGGGTGCACACCCCGGTCACGACGCCGTCGCGGACCGCCCGGTGATGGCTGGCATTGATCTCGATGCCCAGCGCCTGCCGGTCGTCGCCGGCGTTGAGCGCCGCCGCGATCGAGCCGAGGGTCTCGGCCAGCACGCAGGACGCGCCGCCGTGCAGCAGGCCGTAAGGCTGGAGGTTGCCCGTGACCGGCATCGTGGCGACCAGCCGCTTCGGGTCCCACTCGGTGATCACGATGCCCATCCGGGCCGTGAGCTGCTCGGGCGCCTCGTCCAGCAGGCGGGCCATCGCGGCGGGGTCGGCCATCGGAGCTCCTTCGCGGGGTGCCGGCGTCGGCCCGGTCGGCGGCGATCGCGAGATCGTCGTACGGCGACCCTAGACTCACGACCATGACCGACACTCCCCGGCTGCTGCTCCTGGACGGGCACTCCCTGGCCTACCGCGCGTTCTTCGCGCTGCCTGTGGAGAACTTCTCGACCACCACCGGTCAGCCGACCAATGCGGTCTACGGGTTCACCTCGATGCTGATCAACGTGCTGCGCGACGAGCAGCCGACCCACATCGGCGTCGCCTTCGACGTGTCCCGCAAGACGTTCCGCTCCGAGACCTACGCCGACTACAAGGCCGGCCGGTCCGAGACGCCGGCCGACTTCAAGGGCCAGGTGAGCCTGATCCGGGAGGTCCTCGACGCGCTGCGGATCCCGGTGGCTGCGGTCGAGGGCTACGAGGCCGACGACGTCATCGCGACGCTCACGACGCAGGCGACCGCCGACGGCATGGACGTCCTGATCTGTACCGGCGACCGCGACGCCCTGCAGTTGGTCGACGACCACGTGACGGTGCTCTACCCGCGCCGCGGCGTCTCCGACCTGACCCGGTTCACCCCGGAGGCGGTGCAGGAGAAGTACGGCCTGTCCCCGGTGCAGTACCCCGACTTCGCGGCGCTGCGGGGCGATCCGAGTGACAACCTGCCGGGCATCCCGGGAGTGGGGGAGAAGACCGCCGCCAAATGGATCCGGGAGTTCGGCTCGCTGAACGGGCTGGTCGACCGGGTCGACGAGGTGCGCGGCAAGGCCGGTGACGCCCTGCGCGCCAACCTCTCGTCGGTGCTGCGCAACCGCCAGCTCACCGAGTTGGTGCGCGACGTCGAGGTTCCGGTGACGCCGGCCCAGCTGGCGCGCGCGTCGTGGGACCGCGACGAGGTACACGTTCTCTTCGACAACATCCAGTTCCGGGTGCTGCGCGACCGGCTCTTCGACACCCTCACCGCCGTCGAGCCCGAGGCCGACGAGGGCTTCGACGTGGAGGGTCACCGGCTCGGCCCGGACGAGGTCGCCGGCTGGCTCGACGAAAACGCCCGCTCGGGTCGCCGGCTCGGGATCTCGGTGCGTGGCACGTGGGGCCGCGGCGTCGGTATCGTCACCGGCCTCGCGCTGGCGGTCGAGGGCGGCGACGGTGCGTTCGTCGACCCCGAGCAGCTCACCGACTCCGACGAGCAGGCCCTGGTGGCGTGGCTCGCCGACCCCACTGTGCCCAAGGCTGCGCACGACCTGAAGGGACCGCTGCTCGCGCTGCACGCCCGTGGCTGGGACATGCACGGGATCACCAGCGACACCGCGCTCGCCGCCTACCTCGCGCTGCCCGGCCAGCGCAGCTTCGACCTCGCCGACCTGTCGTTGCGCTACCTGCGCCGGGAGCTGCGTGCCGACGAACCCGACTCCGGCCAACTGTCGCTGGACGGCGGCGAAGAGGAGGCCGACGCGACCGCGGCCCAGATCGAGGTGGTCAAGGCGCGCGCCGTGGCCGACCTCGCCCGGGCGCTCGACGACGATCTCGACACCCGGGGCGCCACCCGGCTGCTCGCCGACCTCGAGCTGCCGTTGCTCGGCGTGCTCGCGACGATGGAGGAGACAGGGATCGGCGCCGACGCCGAGAAGCTCAGCGACCTGCAGTCCGAGCTCGCCGGACGGGTCAAGTCGGTCGAGCAGGAGGCGTTCGCCACCGTCGGGCACGAGTTCAATCTCGGCTCACCCAAGCAGCTGCAGCAGGTGCTCTTCGACGAGCTGAAGCTGCCCAAGACCAAGCGGATCAAGTCGGGCTACACCACCGACGCCGACGCGCTGGCCTGGCTCGCCGAGCAGACGCCCGACGTCGAGCTCCCGGCGATCCTGCTCCGGCATCGGGACGCGGCCCGGTTGAAGTCCGTCGTCGAGTCGCTGATCCCGATGGTCGACGACGTCGGCCGGATCCATACCACTTTCCAGCAGACCGTCGCGGCCACCGGTCGGCTGTCCTCGACCGACCCCAACCTGCAGAACATCCCGATCCGCACCGCCGAGGGCCGGCGGATCCGGCAGGCCTTCGTCGTCGGCCCCGGCTACGAGTCGCTGCTCACCGCCGACTACAGCCAGATCGAGATGCGCATCATGGCCACCCTGTCCGAGGACGCCGGGCTGATCACGGCGTTCACCTCGGGCGAGGACCTGCACACGTTCGTCGCGTCCCGCGCGTTCGGGCTGCCGATCGACGCGATCGACCCCGAGCTGCGGCGGCGGGTGAAGGCGATGTCCTACGGTCTCGCCTACGGCCTGTCCGCCTACGGGCTGGCGCAGCAGCTGCGGATCACCCCGGACGAGGCGCGGGAGCAGATGACCGCCTACTTCGAGCGGTTCGGCGGCGTCCGCGACTACCTACGCAATGTCGTCGACGAGGCTCGCCGGGCCGGTTACACCGAGACGATCCTGGGTCGCCGCCGTTATCTGCCCGACCTGACCAGCGACAACCGCCAGCGCCGCGAGATGGCCGAGCGGATGGCGCTCAACGCGCCGATCCAGGGATCGGCCGCCGACATCATCAAGGTGGCGATGCTCGGCGTAGACCGGGCCCTGCGCGAGACCGGCCTGCGGTCGCGGATGCTGCTGCAGGTGCACGACGAGCTGGTCTTCGAGGTCGCCCCGGGCGAGCGCGAGCAGCTCGAGAAGCTGGTCCGCGACGAGATGGGCTCGGCCTACGAGCTCGCCGTACCGATGGATGTGTCGGTCGGCGTCGGCTCCACCTGGGACGACGCCGGCCACTGACCGAGCGGGCGGCGCGCGTTCAGCCCAGGTCCGGCGGTGTCCACGCCGAGACCCGGGCCATCGGGCGCATCGCGACCGCCGGCGGGGTGAGCCGGATCGCGGCGTTGCGGATCGCGACCACCGCCGGGTTGTGCCATTGCGCGAACCGGCCGGTCTGGCGGGAGGCCCGCACGATCGCCTGGGTACGTCGCCGGCGGGCCGCGTCGTAGCGGGCCAGCGCCGCCGGCACCTCGCGGCCGCGCAGGCTGGCGGCGAGCACCGCCGCGTCCTCGATCGCCTGGCACCCGCCCTGACCCATGTCCGGGGTCATGGCATGCGCCGCGTCGCCGAGCAGGGCCACCGGCCCCGACACGTAGGTCGGCAGCGCCGGCAGATCGCAGATGTCCAGGTGCAGCACCGAGTCGTCGGGGGAGGCGTCGAGCAGTTGCGGCACCGGGTGGTGCCAGCGGGCCAGCCGGCGCCGTACCGCCGCCACGTCGCCGCCGTGCGGCCCCGCCGGGTCGGGTCCGGATGCCGTCGCGTTCGCGACCGCGAACCAGTACACGCGCCCGCCGGTGAGCGGCAGGTAGCCGAACCGCTCGCCCGCACCCCAGGTCTCCCCGCCACCGTTGACGGTGATCGCGTCGGCCGGGGTGACCGCCCGCCAGGACGTGTAGCCGCGATAGACCGGCGGCCGGGCGGCCGGCCAGAGCTGCCCGCGGATGCCGCTGCGCAGGCCGTCGGCGCCCACCACGAGATCGGCGGCGAGGCGCCGGCGCGCACCGTCCGCGTCGTACTCGACCTCCGCACCCGACCCGGCCGGGGCGATCCGCACCCCGGTCTGGGTGGCGCCGACGTGCAGCGCCCCGTCGGGCAGGGCCGCGCGCAGGATGTGGTGCAGATCGGCCCGGTGCGCAATGACGACCTCGACGAGCGCGGAACCTTCGCCGGCCCGGCTGAGCCACCGGCCGGAGGGCAGCCGCAGGCCGCCGTCGCCGTCCAGCGGCGCGGCCACCTCCCGGACCCGGTCACCGACGTCGAGCAGATCGAGCACCCGCATGGCGTTCGGCCACAGCGAGATCCCGGCGCCGACATCGACGGGGAGCGACGTCCGCTCGAGGACCGTGACCTGCCAGCCCGTCTTCGCCAGGGCCAGCGCCGAGGTCAGCCCGCCGATGCCCGCGCCGACCACGACGGCGGTGCGTCCGGTGTTCGTCATCTGGCTCTCGTCATCGGGCCGCCGAGCCGGGCTTGCCGCATACGTAGATGGCGGTGCCGGGCAGCAGCGCGCCGCGCAGCGGGCTCCACTGCCCCCACACCCGGTCGTGGCCGGCGGGCCACTCCGGCTCGATGAGGTCGACCAGCGTGAGCCCGGCGGCGACGATCTCCCGCACCCGGTCGCCGATCGTGCGGTGGTGCTCGACGTACGTCGACCGGCCCTCGGCGTCGACCTCGACGTAGGGGCTGCGGTCGAAGTACGGAGTCTGCGCGACCAGTCCACCGGGGCCCGGGTCGTCGGCGAAGACCCAGCGCAGCGGGTGCGAGGTCGCGAAGACCCAGCGCCCGCCCGGCTCGAGCACGCGTGCGACCTCGCGCATCACCGCGGCCGAATCGGCGCAGAACGGGACGGCGCCGAACGCCGAGCAGGCGATCTCGACACTCTCCGTGGCGAACGGCAGCGCCTCGGCGTCGGCCTGCACCAGCGGCACCCGCAGGCCGGTGCGCACCTGTCCCGCCCGGGCGTGCCGCAGCATCCCCGCCGAGAGGTCGAAGGCGGCGACGACCGCTCCCTGGGCGCGGAGCCAGCGGGCGCACGGCGCCGACCCGCAGCCCACCTCGAGCACCCGCCGGCCGGCCACGTCGCCGAGCAGCCCGGCGTCGGCCTCCCGGAGGCCCTCCGGACACCAGACGAAGTCCGCGTCACCGAGGAAGTCCCCGTGCCGGGCGTGGTAGTCGTCGGCGTCGGCGTCCCACCACCGGCGGTTGGCCCGTCGCGAGTCCGCCGACGGGGCGTCGCGGTGGGCGATTCCGGCCACTCCGAGCGCCTCGGTGGCGGTCGGCGGGGTCGGCCCGGTCCGGTCACCTGATTGGCCACCTGATTGGCCACCTGACTGGCCACCCGAATCGGACACCCGGCGAGATTGCCACCTCCCCGGCTCGCCGGGCAAACCGGTCCGGATTGACCCGTGATCGGTCGGGCTCGTATCCTCATTGCAGCGCTGTGGGCCTGCGCGACCTCAGCATGGAGCAGGCCGCTTTCGTCAGCACGTTCTCCGGTGCGCGTTCGCGCACCGTCCACGTCATCGACGACACCGGGCCCCCGGCGTCCTGCCGATTCGCCGTCCACCCGGAGCCACCCACCACATGACGTCCACCACCGAGTCCACCACCCTCGCGCCCGCCGGCGAGCAGCCGGCCCACGAAACCCCGCACGTCGCCGTCAACGACATCGGTTCGGCCGAGGACTTCCTCGCCGCCATCGATCAGACCATCAAATACTTCAATGATGGCGACATCGTCGAGGGCACCATCGTCAAGGTCGACCGGGACGAGGTGCTGCTGGACATCGGATACAAGACCGAGGGCGTGATCCCCTCCCGTGAGCTGTCGATCAAGCACGACGTCGACCCGCACGATGTCGTCAACGTCGGCGACGACGTCGAGGCTCTGGTCCTGCAGAAGGAGGACAAGGAGGGTCGGCTGATCCTGTCCAAGAAGCGCGCTCAGTACGAGCGCGCCTGGGGCACGATCGAGAAGATCAAGGACGAGGACGGCATCGTCACCGGCACGGTGATCGAGGTCGTCAAGGGCGGACTGATCCTCGACATCGGGCTGCGCGGCTTCCTGCCCGCCTCCCTGGTCGAGATGCGCCGGGTCCGCGACCTGCAGCCCTACGTCGGCCGCGAGCTCGAAGCGAAGATCATCGAGCTGGACAAGAACCGCAACAACGTCGTGCTCTCCCGCCGCGCCTGGCTGGAGCAGACGCAGTCCGAGGTGCGCACCGAGTTCCTCAACAAGCTCGAGAAGGGGCAGGTCCGCAAGGGCGTCGTCTCCTCGATCGTCAACTTCGGCGCCTTCGTCGACCTGGGCGGGGTCGACGGCCTGGTGCACGTCTCCGAGCTGTCCTGGAAGCACATCGACCACCCGAGCGAGGTCGTCGAGGTCGGCCAGGAGGTCACCGTCGAGGTGCTCGACGTCGACCTGGACCGCGAGCGGGTCTCGCTGTCGCTGAAGGCGACGCAGGAAGACCCGTGGCGGCAGTTCGCCCGTACCCACCAGATCGGCCAGGTCGTCCCGGGCAAGGTCACCAAGCTGGTGCCGTTCGGCGCGTTCGTGCGCGTCCACGAGGGCATCGAGGGCCTGGTGCACATCTCCGAGCTGGCCGAGCGGCACGTCGAGATCCCCGAGCAGGTCGTGCAGGTCAACGACGACATCATGGTGAAGGTCATCGACATCGACCTCGAGCGCCGTCGGATCAGCCTGTCGCTCAAGCAGGCCAACGAGGGCACCATCGGCGAGGCGACCGGGTTCGACCCGGCGGCCTACGGCATGGAGGCTCAGTACGACCAGCAGGGCAACTACATCTACCCGGAGGGCTTCGACCCGGAGACCGGTGAGTGGCTCGAGGGTTACGACTCGCAGCGTGAGCAGTGGGAGAAGCAGTACGCCGAGGCGCACACCCGCTACGAGGCGCACATGAAGCAGGTCGAGGAGGCCAAGAAGGCCGAGGCCGAGGCGGCCGGTGCCGACTCGTCGTTCTCCTCGGCGCAGCCTGCGGTCGAGGATGACTCGGGCACCCTGGCATCCGACGAGGCGCTTGCCGCGCTGCGCGAGAAGCTCGCCGGTGGCAAGGAAGACTGACACGCGGCGGTAATTCTCGCATTCGCACGGCGGACAGGCCTTTGGGCCGTACGCTCCACCCGTGCGAATCCTTGGGGCGGTACTTGGGGCGGCAGTACTCGTGTTCGGGTTAGCGGCGTGCAACTCGGCCAGCAATGGTCCGCAGTTGGTCTCCGCACCCCAGACGACGGCGAGCAAGGCGTCTCCGACGCCGAGTCCGACGCCGACGCGTCGAAAGCCGCAGAAGGTCGTGCTGCCCGCCGATTGCGACGGCGTGCTGAGCGTCGCCAACGTCTCGCACGCCCTCGGCAAGCCGGTCAAGGGCAAGACGATCTTCCTGCGCAACGTCGCGCTGCCCAAGATCCACCGCACCGGGCGGGTGACCTGCTACTACGGGGTCACGTCCACCATCTCGAAGTCGCCCGTGCAGGCCGGCATGTCGGCGTACAGCACCGCGGAGGCGGCGACGTCGCGGGTGGCGATCACCGTGGCCGCGGAGCGCTCCGCCGGGGCGACCGCGCTGGCCATGAGGATCGGCGACATCCCCGGCACCATGCTGGTCGGCAAGTCCGGAGCACTGCTGGTGGTCGCGCAAGGGCAGCGGACGATCGCGATCAGCCTCGCGAAGGGTGTCGGCGGTGCCAGCCCGCAGCACGCCCTCAACATGCTCGGCGGCGACCTGCTCGCGCAGGTGCAGTGATCCCTCCGCGGGTGATTCCTGCAGCAGGGATCAGAGCGCGGCGAGGATCGCCAGGACCGGCCGTGGCCGGGCGCCCCGCCGGGTCAGTGCCACGAACGAGTGCCGGGCCGACCGGCTGAACCAGCGGCGCAGCGCGAACCGGTCCGGGCGGGTGTCGACCGGGAAGTGCGCGCGACAGTGCACGAGCGCGGCGTTCCCCAGCCGGTGCCGGCCGATCGAGGGCCGGCGGGCGTGCTTGGCCATGTGCGTCACCCTTCGGCGGCCGGATCCGGTCGCGCTCACCGTACGATTCGGGACACTCGCGCCGACGGAGGCGCGCCGCAGGACGGACGGGGGTGGCTCGGGGTGCTGCGGGTGGGCCTGACCGGCGGGATCGGCGCGGGAAAGAGCACCGTCGCCGGGATGCTCGCCGACCGCGGCGCCCTGGTGGTCGACGCTGACGTCCTGGCTCGTGAGGTGGTGGCGCCGGGTACGCCGGGACATGCCGAGGTGGTGGCGGAATTCGGTCCGCAGGTGCTCGCCGAGGACGGCGGGCTCGACCGGGCCCGGCTCGGCCGGCTCGTGTTCGCCGACCCTGCGGCGCGCGAACGGCTCAACGCGATCGTGCACCCACTCGTCGCGCAGCGGTTCGCCGAACTGGTCGACGCCGCGCCGCCGGACGCCGTCGTGGTGCACGACGTACCGCTGCTCGTGGAGAACGGGTTGGCCGGCAGATACGACCTCGTGGTGGTGGTCGAGGCGCCTGCGGATCAGCGCGTGAGCCGGCTGGCCGAGTCCCGCCGGATGAGCGAGGACGAGGCGCGCTCCCGGATGGCCGCGCAGGCCGACGACGACCAGCGCCGCGCCGTCGCCGACGTGGTCCTGGTCAACGACGGAGACCGGGACGGGCTGGCCCGCCAGGTCGACGCGCTCTGGCGGGAGCGCGTCGAGCCCGCGCGTTAGCTCGTCGTCCGTGCCGGGCGGCGGAAGGCACGCATCGACGGCAGTGCCTCGCCGGTCCAGTCGAACATCGTCAGGTTGTCGTTGGGATTGCCGGCCCCCGGCTCCCAGCCGACGCCCGGCACCCACTCCGGCTCCCAGTCGAAGAACCCCGCACCGTGCCCGCCCGGGACCTGCGCGATGACCTGCCGGAGCGCCTCGAAGTACGCCGCCTGCCCGGCCCGGGTCGGCGGGAACGCGGCCGCGTCGGGTAGCTGGTCGGCGCTGGTGAAGGAGTTGGCGAGCGCGTCGCCGTTGCCGGTCGTCCACGGGTACGCCGTCTCCGCGACCACGATGTCCTTGCCGTAGCGGGCGGCGAGATCGCCGAGGTTCGCCCGGAGCGCAGCCAGCGGCCCGTGCCAGAACGGGTAGTAGGACTGGCCGATCAGATCGAAGCGGACCCGCTCGGCCAGGATGTGGTCGAAGAAGTAGCGCGAGCCGGCGTTGTCCCCGCCCCGATCGATGTGGATCATCGTGAGCGGCCGGCCGCCCGGACGCCGGCCGGCGTCGCGGACCCCGGCGACACCGGCCCGCAGCAACTCGGCGAGCGGTGCCCAGTGCTCCCCGTCGGATCGGTAGACCTGACCGAGCGGCCAGAGCATGCCGTTGGTGATCTCGTTGCCGATCGCCACCATGGCCAACGGCGTGCCCTGGTCGGCGAATGCGGCGACGACGTCGCGGGTGTAGCGGTGCACGGTGCGGACCAGGCCGGGCAGGTCGAGGGCCTGCCAGGCCGCCGGCGTCGGTTGGTGACCGGGGTCGGCCCAGAAGTCCGCGTAGTGCAGGTCGAGCAGCAACCGGAGACCGGCCCGGCGGGCCCGCCGGGCGAGGATCAGCGCATCGGCGAGGTCGCTGTAGCCCGCCGGCGGATCGACCCACACCCGCAGCCGCACATGCGACGCGCCGTAACCGGCGAGGATCCGCTCCACCGGCGCGGCGACACCACCGCGGCGGTACGTCGTCCCCGCGGCCTCCTCCTGCAGGGTGAAGGAGATGTCCGCGCCGCGGACCGGCAGGGCCCGCCGAGCCGCGTCGGGCTCGGCTGCCGTCGCCGCCGGGCCGGGCCCGAGGGCGGCGGCGCCGGCCAGCGCGGGCACTCCCGCGAGGACGGCCCGGCGGGACAGCCTGCCCCGACGGCTCGGACCTGTCATGACCGGCGGGCGGCCAAGGCCCGTAGGTGATCGCGCAGACCGACGCCGTACGCGGTCGGCGTGCCGTCGTAACTGCTGATCAGCGCCGGACCGCTCGAGCAGTCCCAGGTGTTCCACGTCCACCCGAGGTAGGAGAGCTTGTGGGCGTCGAGCCACGCCATCAAGGTGTCGACGTAGCCGTGCCCGCAGTCGTTCTCCCCGATCTCCCCGGCGATCAGCGGCACCTTGGCGGCCACCGGCGCGAGCGTGGTGTCCCAGCAGCTCGCGGTGATACAGGCGTTGAAGTTGTAGGAGTGCCAGGACGCGACCAGCTGGTGGGCGGGATCGCGCGGCGCGTAGCGGAGCCAGCCGGACAGGTCGTTGCTGTAGCTGAGCCCGCCGACCATGACGACGTTGCGGGCGCCGGTGGACCGGACGGCGGTGACGAGGCTCTGCATGCCGGCCACCCGGTAGTGGATGCCGGGGCAGGCGTCGGCGCCGTCGCGCCAGCAGGTCCAGGCCTGTGCGCTGTCGGGGATCGGCGTGTTGGGGTAGGGCTCGTTGAACAGGTCGAAGAGGGTCGAGCGGTCGTTCTTGAAGTGGCTCGCCACCGATCGCCAGAAGGCCGGCGTGTGGGCCGCATCCGGCATCGGCTTCTGGCAGGTTGCGGTGGCCGACGGGCAGCCGCCGGTCGGATCGGCGCCGTCGGTCCAGTGCAGGTCGAGGATCGCGGCCATGCCGTTGCGGTGGAGCAGCGCGACGTAGTTCTCGATCGCCTTCTGGTACGCCGACCCTGAGTAGGCGGGGTTGACCCCGTCGATGCCGAGCCAGCAGTCCTCGTTCAGCGGCACCCGCACGGCCGTGACCCCCCAGCCGGCGATGGCCTGCACCGAAGCCGCGTCGGACGGCCCGTCGAAGATCCCGTTGTTCTGCACGCAGGCGAACTCCGCACCGGACCGGTTGACGCCGAGCAGCCGCACCGCGTGGTGGTGCTGATCGACCAGGGTGTGGCCGGCGACCTGCAGCGTCGGCGCCGCGGGCGCGGCGGCCGCGCTCGGCCCGGCGACCCCGACGCCGACCGCGGTCGCGACGAGGACCGCTGCGCCGAGTGTCGCGCTCCGCCACCGGCGTCCGACCCGACTGCTGCGTCTCACCGGCGTCGCCTCCCAGGCTCGGTGCCGTGACTCGTTCGACGGCGGGGAGGAAGGTAGCCGCATCCGCTCCGGTTGCCAAGGGGCGTCCGCGGCGCGCCCGGCCGGAGGTAAAGAACCCGAGATGATCACCGGAATCTGCGACGATCGGGCTTGTGCAGCCCGACCGAGCGAGTAATCGCGGAAACGGCGTGCTGGTCGGAGTTGCCCGCGAGACCGTCACCGGTGAGCGGCGGGTGGCGCTCGTTCCCGACGCGGTCGCCCGGCTGCAGGCGGTCGGTCTCGACGTGGCGGTCGAGTCCGGTGCCGGTGCCGGGGCCTTGTTCGCCGACGCCGCCTACGCCGCCGCGGGGGCCCGCGTCGTCGACACCGCGACGCTCTACGCCGACTCCGCCCTGCTGCTCGGCGTACACCCGCCGGCGGGGGATCGGCGCGACCGGCTGCACGCGGGGCAGGTGCTGATCGGACTGCTGCAGCCGTTGGCCGACCCGGTGCTGGTGCATGACCTTGTCGAGGCGAAGGTCACCGGGATCAGCCTCGACGGGTTGCCCCGCACGTTGAGCCGGGCGCAGTCGATGGACGCCTTGACGTCGCAGGCCAATGTCGCCGGCTACAAGGCGGCCCTCGTCGCCGCGGACACCTTCGGTGGCTTCTTCCCCATGTTGATGACCGCGGCGGGAACGGTCCGCCCGGCCACCGTGCTCGTCGTCGGTGCCGGCGTGGCCGGTCTGCAGGCGATCGGCACGGCGCGGCGGCTGGGGGCGATGGTCACCGGTTACGACGTACGCGACGCGGCCCGGGCCGACGTGGCCTCGATGGGCGCCGCCTTCCTCGACCTCGGTACGACGGTGTCGGCGGCCGGCGGCGACGGCTACGCCCGCGAGCTGACGGTGGACGAGATGCGCTCCCAACGGGCCGCGATGACCCGTGCCGCCGCCACGTTCGACATCGTCATCACCACGGCGCAGGTGCCCGGCCGGCCGCCGCCGCTGCTGATCGCAGCCGACGCCGTCGCCGCGATGGAGCCGGGTTCGGTCGTCGTCGATCTCGCCGCCGGCCCGTTCGGCGGCAACGTCGACGGTTCGATGCCCGACACCACGGTCGTGACCGACCACGGCGTGACGATCATCGGGGCGGGCAACTTGGCCGCCAGTGTGCCCCGCGCGGCGTCATCGGCCTACGCCCGCAACGTCGCGGCGCTGCTCGCCTACCTCGTCCGCGACGGCGAACTGCACCTCGACCCGGACGACGAGATCACCGCGGGCGTTCTCCTCACCCTCGACGGCGAGATCGTCCGACCCGACCTGCGCGCCGGGCGACCCGAAGGTGGACCGGCCTGATGACACCGCTCCTGTTCTCCGACATCACGGTCTTCGTGCTCAGCCTGCTCGTCGGGTTCGAGGTGATCACGAAGGTGCCCGCGACGCTGCACACGCCGCTGATGTCGGGCTCCAACGCCATCCACGGCGTCGTCGTGATCGGGGTGATGATCCTTGCCGCCAGCGCCGACTCGACGCTCGGCTACATCGTCGTGTTCGTCGCCGCCGCATTCGCCGCGATGAACGTCGTCGGCGGCTATGTAGTCACCGACCGGATGCTGGAGATGTTCCGGGCCCGCCGCCGGTCGACCGGTCCGGCGGAGCAACGACGCGAGGCGGACCCGTCGTGAGCGGCTTCGACACCACCGTCCACATCCTCTACCTCGTCGCTGCGGTCTGCTTCGTCGCGGGCCTGCACCTGATGACCTCGCCGGCGTCGGCGCGCCGCGGCAACGAGGTGTCCGCGGCCGGGATGGCGCTCGCGATCGTGACCACGGTCGCGATGCTGATCCATCAGCACGCGATCACCGCGGTCGCGACGACAGTCCTGGTCGTCGGCCTCGCCGGCGGAGGAGCTGCCGGACTGCTCACCGCCCGGCGGGTCAAGCTCACCGCGATGCCGCAGCTGGTCAGCCTGTTCAACGCCGTCGGTGGCGGCGCGGCCGGACTCATCGCCTTCGGCGACGCGATCCACCACACCGGCTCGCTCACGCTGGCCGACCTGCCGATCCGCACGACCCTCACGACGTTCCTCGACCTGCTCATCGGTGGCGTCACGTTCTCCGGCTCGCTCGTCGCCGCAGGCAAGCTCGCCGGGCGGATCCCCGGTCGGCCGCTCACCTTCACCGGCGCCCGCGCGCTCAACCTGATCCTCGCCATCGTCGCCGTCGGCAGCGGCGTGACCTATGCGGCCGGTTACGGCGGCGTGCCGATCCTCTGCGTACTGACCGTGGCCGCACTCGGGCTCGGCGTCTGCGGCACGCTGCCGATCGGCGGCGCCGACATGCCCGTGGTCATCTCGCTGCTCAACGCCTTCACCGGCACGGCGGTCGCGATGGCCGGGTTCGTCATCGACAGCACGCCGCTGATCATCGCCGGCGCGCTGGTCGGGGCCGCGGGAAGCATCCTGACCAAGCTGATGGCCGACGCGATGAACCGTTCGCTGGTGAGCATCATCGCGGGCGGTTTCGGGACCGGTGACGAGGAGGCCGGCGCCCCCGCCACGCTCGGCGGTGCCACTGCCCGCGAGGTCACCGTCGACGACGCCGCGCTGCAACTCGCGTACGCCTCGAAGGTCGTCATCGTGCCCGGCTACGGCCTGGCCGCGGCGCAGGCCCAGGGGGAGGCCGTGAAGCTCGCCGAGGCGCTCATCGACCACGGCGTCGACGTCACCTATGGCATCCACCCGGTCGCCGGCCGGATGCCCGGCCACATGAACGTCCTGCTCGCGGAGGCCGACGCGCCGTATCCGCTCCTGCGGGACCTCGAGGAGATCAACCCGCAGTTCGCCACCACCGACGTCGTCCTCGTGGTCGGCGCCAACGACGTCACCAACCCGGCCGCGCGCCGCCCCGGCAACGCGGTGTCGGGGATGCCCATCCTCGACGTCGACAAGGCGCGCAGCACGATCGTCATCAAACGCTCGCTCGGCCACGGCTACGCCGGCATCGACAACGAGCTCTACGTCGCGCCGCGTACGGCGATGCTGTTCGGTGACGCGAAGGCCGCGCTCGCCGCCCTGCTCGCCGGGCTCCGCGCCTACGTCCATTAGCCGCCGGATGCCCCACCGCCCCCCTCCCATGATCGTGATCGGATCAGTACGGCGTTTCGCGGCTTTGTCCGATCACGATCATGGAAGTCGGGGAGGGACGGGGGGTGAGATGAGATGAGCGATACGACGGCCGTCGAAGACGTGCTGCGGGACCTGGCGCCGCAGGTCCTCGCCGTACTCGTCCGCCGCTACGGCGGTTTCGACACCTGCGAGGACGCGGTGCAGGAGGCCCTGCTCGCGGCGTCGGTGCAATGGCCGGCCGACGGCGTACCCGCCAACCCGAAGGGCTGGCTGATCACGGTCGCCGCCCGGCGGTGGACCGAGCTGTGGCGCAACGAGACGGCCCGGCGGCGCCGGGAGGAGTCCGCGACGTCGTTGACGCCGGACGCGGTGCCGGGGTCGGCGGTGGACGACACGCTCACGCTGCTGATGCTGTGCTGCCACCCGTCGCTCAGCGAAACGTCGCAGGTCGCGCTGACCCTGCGCGCCGTCGGCGGGCTGACCACACCGGAGATCGCCCGCGCGCTGCTCGTCCCGGAGTCCACCGTGGCCCAGCGCATCAGCCGGGCCAAGCGTCAGATCAAGGCGAGCGGTGCGGAGTTCCGGATGCCGGCGGAGGCCGAGCGCGCGGCCCGGATGGCAGCGGTGCGTGCGGTGCTGTACCTGATCTTCAACGAGGGCTACACCGCCAGCTCCGGGACGCAGCTGCACCGGGTCGAGCTCTCGGGCGAGGCGATCCGGCTGACCCGGCAGCTGCGCGACCGGCTGCCCGAGGACGGCGAGGTCGCCGGGCTGCTCGCGCTGATGCTGCTCACCGACGCGCGTCGCCGTGCTCGCACCGACGGCGACGGCGCACTCGTCCCGCTCGCCGAGCAGGACCGCAGCACGTGGGATACGCAGGCCATCGCCGAAGGGGTCGCGCTGATCACCGCCACCCTGGCCACGGCGCCGGTCGGGCCCTACCAACTGCAGGCCGCGATCGCCGCCGTACACGACGAGGCGTCCCGGGCCGTGGACACCGACTGGCCGCAGATCCTCGTGCTCTACGACCTGCTGGACACGGTTGCGCCGGGTCCGATGGTGACGCTGGGCCGGATCGTCGGCGTCGCGATGGTCGACGGTCCGCGGGCCGGGCTCGAGCAACTGGCCGCGGCGACCGTCGATCCGGCGCTCGCCGGCTCCCATCGGGTCGACGCCGTCCGCGCGCACCTGCTCGAGCTCGCCGGAGACCGGCCGGCGGCGCGCGCCTGCTACGAGCGCGCCGCACAGCGCACGCTGAGCATCCCCGAACAGCGCTACCTGCAGGCGCGCGCCCAACGTCTCGGGGCCGGTTAGCGACGGGACTGTTAGCTTCGGCCGATGGCCGAACCGTCAGTGCAGAGTCGCGAGATTGACGGAATCCCGGTCGTCTGGCTGCTGCCCGAATCCCGACCGAGGGGTGCGGCGCTGTGGCTGACCCACCTCGGTGGCTCGACCGGGCAGACCGTCCCGATGCTCACCCGGCTGGCCGACCGTGGACTGCTCGCGGTCAGCTTCGATCCACCAGGTCACGGGCGCCGCGGGACCCTTCCGCCGCAGGAGCTCGCCGGTGCGATCCTGTCGGCGTTCCGGCGCCGGATGTGGCCGCTGCTCGGCCGGACCACGGTGGAGTGCCTGCGGGTACTCGACTGGATCGACCAGGAGTTCGCCGTACCCGGCCCACGGGTCGCCGGGGGAGTGTCGATGGGCGGCGACGTCGCGGTCGCCCTGGCGGGCATCGACGCGCGCATCACGCGGGTCAGCGGGATCGTCTCGACCCCCGACTGGACCCGGCCAGGGATGACCGCGCTCGGCGACCCGTCCGAACTGCTGGAGCAGGGCGCGGCCGACTCCTACGCGCGATGGTTCTACGACGCCCTCGACCCGCTCAGTCATGTCGACGCCTACCGCCGGAATGTGGCGATCGACTTCCAGTGCGGTGCGGCGGACACCCACGTCCCGGCGGACGGTGCGCTCCGGTTCCGGGACCGGCTCGTCGAGCGGGATCCGGACAGTGCCCGGCGGATCCGGGTCGACGTACATCCCGGGTTGTCCCATCTCGACGGCGGCCGGGACGACAAGCTCTGGACGAACGCCCTCGACTGGCTGGCCGACGCGGAATGACGGGCGACGCCCGGGGTGGGGAGCCGCTCCCGGTCCGGATGAAACTTGTATCGTTGAAGTTGCGTCGCGTCCTTCCCCCCATGAGGACGCGAGCACCGGAAGCCCTCGTCCGCCACCCGTCCGGGTGGCGGCGAGGGCTTCTGTAGCCGAAAGCGGTGAAGGCCTCCCGAGGGAGGCCTTCTGACCTGCTGAGATACCTGGGTGGGCGACGCTGGGATCGAACCAGCGACCTCTACCGTGTCAAGGTAGCGCTCTCCCACTGAGCTAGCCGCCCAGGCTGATACGAGGT
>DASXJE010000293.1 GCA_036497565.1 Mycobacteriales bacterium | reverse complement strand
ACCGACGAGCGACTGGTAGCCGCATTTAGCGCCGGACTGCTCGACCGCCTTGACGCCGCCGACGGCCTCGTCACCCTCGACGAGGCGGAGCACGCGAGCGAGTTCACGACCGCACCGGGCGGGGTGGCCCGCACCGACCGGGTCCGCGCCATCACCGACGCCGCCCGGGCCGCGACGGCCGTCCCCTCCACGCCGGACGTGTCTACCGCGCCACCGGTGCCGCCGGACGTGTCCACCGCGCCACCGGTGCCGCCGGACGTGTCGACGGCTCCCGTCCCTCCTCCGTCGCCGGACGTGTCGACAGCACCGGCACTGCTGGATGTGTCGACCGCACCGGTCCCGCCGCCGGGGACGGCGGCGATCGGCGCCGGGCAGCAGGACGGCCTGCTGATCACCCGCAGCCCGGCCGACGTCCTCAGCGCGCTGCGGGCGCAGACCGACGGCGCGGCCGCCGTTCTCGCTGCCGGCCCGCCACTAGGGCCGGGCACCGTCCCGGTACCGCCGGTCATCGGCGCGCCCAGCCCGGGAGTCCGCGACATCGACGTAGCGGCCGACCCGTGGCGGGTGCCCGGGGAGCAGGTCGTCACCGTGCAGGGACTGCAGCGCTCGCTGCGGCACGGGTACGACGGCCGGTTCGCCCCGGACGGAACGGTGGCCTGCCGGGTAAGCGGTCAGGTCCCGACCAGCTACGCCGGCGTGGTCGACGGCTACGAACTGGTGCTGCCGCTGCCCAACGGGGGCGTACCGCCGGAATGCGACGACCTGCTGCGGGAACTGGTCCTCGACGATGTCAGCCGCATCGACGAGGTCAGCCAGTACATCGCCGGGCGGGCGGCCTACGACCCGGTATTCGTCCGCGAGCGGCTCGGCGCGGAGTGGCTGCTGCTGCAGCCGTGGCTGCTCTCGCCCAACCTCAACACGGTCGCAGCCTGGCCGCAGCTGCTCGCTCCCTCGATCCGAAACGGCATGCTGGCCAGCCCGATCGCCCGCACGACATGGAGCCCGGCGTGGGTGCCGCTTTACCTCGAGTGGGAGGCCACCCTCACCGTCGACGACCGGCTCGACGGGTGGTCGCTCGGTCAGGTCGACTTCGACGTCGCCGCGGACCATCCGTCGCTGCCGGTCGGCGCCCCACCGACGGTCGTGCGCGGCCGCAGCCTCTTGACGTCGGTCGCGGCGCGCCAGTTCGCCGCCCAGGTGCAGGCATTCGTCGCCGCCGAGGATCAGCGTCCG
Organism: Mycobacteriales bacterium; assembly: GCA_036497565.1. Classification (NCBI taxonomy): domain Bacteria; kingdom Bacillati; phylum Actinomycetota; class Actinomycetes; order Mycobacteriales; species Mycobacteriales bacterium. The sequence goes on along the minus strand of DASXJE010000293.1, from coordinate 6,658 downwards.
GCCGACGCCAAGGTGTTGCACGCCGACGAGGATCAGGCTCTGGCGGCCGTCGGCGCGGCAGGCGACCAGCTCGACCTGCTCTCCGCCGGGTTGAGCGGCATCCGCGAGCAGCTGTTGGGACTCGACCCGGCCGCCGTCGGCCGTACGACGGCCCGGGCGGACGGCACCCGGGCACTGCCGGTACCGGCTGCGCAGCCGCTGTTGATCCGCGCAGGCAGCGCCGTCCTGTCCCGGCTTCGGGTCATCGACGCGTTCGGGCAGACCGTGGAGCTGCCGCCGGAGCGCATCGTGGTGGCACAGCGTCTGCAGCCGGCGTCGCCCGGCAGCGGTGGCGCCCCGTCGCCGGTGTTGCTGCGGCCGCGGCTGACCCGCCCGGCCCGCCTCGACCTCGGCTTCGCCGACCCGGGGACACCGGACGGCGCCGAGCCGGCGCCGGCCGTCGTCGACCAGAGCGACCCGCAGGCGACGGTGAGCCCGGTCTGCGGCTGGCTGCTCGCCGACCATCTCGACGGCTCCCTCGAGGTCTACGACGCGGCCGCGGACCCTCTCGGCATGCTGCTCGAGGACGTCGACGGACGCGTGGTCTGGGAGGGTGCACCCGGCGAACCGGGACCGGCCGGCGCACCGCCGGCGCCGCTTCGGCCCGATGACACCGGTGCCCGGCATGTCGTCCGGATAGCGGCCGGCGTGGTGGCTGCCGACAGCCGGCGACGCGAAGAAGCCGCAGCCCATCCGCCGCCGGCCGGCGAAGTCCCGGAGAGCGCCCTCGCCGCGCTGCTGCGTTGCGTCGACACCACGTTGTGGAGTGTCGATCCCTTCGGTGCCACCGGGACCGAATACGTCGCCGGGCTGGTGGGCCGACCGCTCGCGGTCGCCCGGATGACGCTGCGGCTGTCGGTGCGCGACGATCTGGGCGCCGGGCCGGACGCCGAACTGGAACTGGACGACGCGGCCCGGGCCGCCCGCCGCGCCGCCTACGACACGTTCGCCGCCCGCCAGATCGCCGTCCGGCTCGGTGAGCTCACCCGCACCGACGACGGGGTACTGGGCTACTTCGTCGACGACGACTACAGCCGTTTCACACCGGTGTCCCCGGAGGTGCTCGCCGCGGCGCGCGCAGGCGGCCGGCAGGTCGGTCAGCTCTCGGTGCTCGGTCCGTCCAGTGCCGCCGCGCCGGATGTTCAGCCCGTCAGTCATCCCTACGTCGACAACACCGAGCAGCCGCTGGTCGTGCGTCCGTCACAGCTGGTCCGGCTCACCGTCGTGATGGTGCCCGGCGGCGCCGTACACGCCACCAGCGGCGTGCTCCCGCGGGTGGCGGTGCAGATGGCGCGGGAGTGGGTGACCGGACCGTTGCAGCGGCTCTCGCCGTCGTTCCGGATCGGGCCGGTGCTGCTCGACCCGAGCACGGTGCGGCTGCCGAAGACCAGTGGTCTGCCGCAGGACCAGGCGTTCACGGCCCGCACCGATCCGCAGTCGTGGCGGGACGACCCGATCGCCGCGGCGACGCAGACCGCTCTGCTCCCCGACGTCGCACCGGTGCTGCGCGAGGGCTACGTGCGGGTCGCGAAGACCGACTAGCCGCCGTGCCCGCTGTTTCGCGGTGGGGCTGAAGTGGCCGTGCCACGCCGCCGAGGGCACCCGACTCGCCGATCCGGGAGACCTGCGCGGCGGCGCCGACGGAGACCACGATCGCGAGCACGGCCGCGCGACATGGACGAACGGCCGCGTCCGTCGGTTGTCGGACACCTCGGCCGCCCGCTCTTGTCGGGCCCGCGGATTGTCGACAACCGCCTCTCGCGGCCGAGCCGACACACGGTTCAGAGTGGGTTGTTGCTAAGCCGTGCCGCAGCCGAGCATGAACGAGTGATCGCTCTGCCGACTTTTTCCCTCAAATGCATGATGTGAAATCTCTACCCGGGTGATCGAATGCGCCAATGTGCGTCGTACGACCGATGGCGCCGGGGGTGGGAACATGACGCGCAAGACTTTGGCGGCTGGTTGTGTCGCGATCGCGTCGGCTGCGCTCGTCCTTGTCGGGATCGCGCCGGCGACGGGTGCGGGCGCGGTGCTGGCGCGCTACCCCTACCTGGGTGACCTCACCGCGACGTCGGTCGCCGTCACCTGGGCGACCACTGCGGCCGACACGAGTCCCGGCGTGGTCACTGTCGGAACCGGGACGAGTTGCACCCAGACCGTCGTGCCCGCGCAGCACGCCGCGACCACCTATACGGCGTTCGGGGAGAGCGCCCCGTACTACCAGCACGTGGTGCAACTGACCGGCCTCGCGCCGTCCACGACGTACTGTTACCGGGTCTACAGCGGCACGACCACGCCGGGCACCGATATGCTCGGTGTTCAGCCACGGTTCCCGACCACCTTCACCACGGTCCCGTCCACCGGTGCGGCGTCGACTTTCAGCTTCGACGTCCTCGGTGACTTCGGCGAGACGTCACTGTCCAATACGGCGCCGCTCGCGACGTACAACCAGTACCAGTCCGCTCTCGACACACAGATCGCGGCGAGCGCGACGGAAGCGGGCAATCCGGCGCTTTTCGCGGTCTCGACCGGCGACATCGCCTACAACGACGGGTCGACGACGAACTACGGGGACCTGAACCACGCAGCCGACCGAACCGGGGGCGCCGCCGAGCAGAGCAATGTGTTCGACGGGCGGTACTGGGCGAAGGCGGGCTCGAGTCTGCCGCTCTATTCAGTCGTCGGGAACCACGGCCGCAACGGCAACTTCTTCTCGACCTGGCCTGCAGCGACGAACGTCGCGGCGTCCGGCGGCACCTACACGCCCTCGTTGAGCTACCCGGCGGTCGACGGCATCGCGGCGGGCAAGTACCCGAGCGACTGGTACGCCTTCACGGTCGGCGGCGTGCGGTTCTACGTCCTCGACGCCGACTGGACCGACGTATCGCAGAGCACCGGGCTCGGCACCGGCTGCGGCGCCAAGACCTGCCCGTCGTACCAGGTCGATCGCGACGAGCACTGGCAGCAGAGCAGCGCCGAATACAGCTGGCTGGCCGGCGATCTGCAGAAAGACATCACGGCACGTGGTCCGTCGGCGTTGCGCTTGGCCTTCTTCCACTACCCGCTGCGAGTGGACCAGAACAACTACACGACCCAACAGGATCCGTATCTGCAGAACAGTGCCGCGAACCCGAACGGCGGGGCGAACAGCCTCGAGGCCCTGTTGGCGCGCGACAATGTCAACCTCGTGTTCAACGGCCATGCCCATATGTACGAGCGCAATGTGGCGCCGCCCGGCGGCGTGCCGAACTACGTCACCGGAGGCGGGGGCGGGGTGCCGACCAACGTTGCCCCGGCGTGCAGTGCCACTGATGCCTACGCCCGCGGCTGGGATCCGACCCATGCGGCGGGATCGTCCTGCGGCCGACCAAGTGACGGCGCGACGGCGAAACCATCTGCGGTTGCGCAGGTGTACCACTTCCTCAAGGTCACCGTGTCCGGCACCGACGTCAAGGTCGACCCGACCGACTCGACCGGCGCGGTGTTCGACCCGATGACCTATCACTTCGCGCCCGACACCACCGCGCCCACGACCCCGGCTACGCCATCCGTGGCGCGTGGCACTGGAGCGGCTTCGGCCAACGTCACGGTCACCCTCGGTGCGGGTAGCTCGGACGATGTGGGTGTCGTGAGTTACGACGTGTACCGGGACGGCAACATTGTCGCGACGGTTCCGGCGGCGAGCAAGACCTGGACGGATTTCTCCGTACCGGCCGGCACCCATACCTGGACAGTGGCCGCTCGTGACCAGCGCGGCAACCAGTCCACCCGGAGCGCAGCATCCGCTCCGATCACGTTCCCGGACACGACGCCGCCTACGCCGCCCACCCTGTCCGCGGCGAGCGGACCGACGGGCGAGATCGACCTGAGCTGGTCCGGCGCCACCGACGACGTGGGCGTCACCGGCTACAACGTCTACCGCGACGGCGGCACGACGCCAGCGGCAGCCGACGTGCACGCGACGGCGTGGGCCGACATCGGCCTGGCGCCGGGGTCTACCCACACCTACACCGTCGTCGCTCACGACACGGCGGGTAACAACTCCGCGCCGAGTAACGTCGCAAGCGCCACCGTGGCGAACACGGTGCCGATCGGTCCGCCCGCCGGCCTCACCGCCCAGCAGTCGGCAACGGCGGGTCAGGTCGCGATCACCTGGTCGCCACCGGACGCCGGCACCGCCACGTCCTACGCGGTCTATCGCGACGGCCAAGCGCTGAGCTCGGGGCCCACGACCTCCTACACCGACCGCAGCGCACCCGACAGTGTCGCGGTGACCTATCGCGTGGTCGCGTCCGACGCTGCTGACAACACGTCATCGGCGAGCGTCACGATCACCCCCGATTGGACGGCGCCGAGCGCGCCGGGCCAGGTCAGCGCAGCCGCCACCGGCGTGTCCACCGCGAAGATCTCGTGGACAGCAGCTACCGACACCGTCGGCGTGACGGCGTACACGATCACCCGCTCGGCGCCGGGCGAAGCCAACAGCACGGTAGCCACGGTTTCTGGTGGCACGACCGCAGTGACGGACACGACCGGAACGCGTGGCACCACGTACACGTATTCGGTGGTCGCGGCGGACGCGCAGGGCAACACCTCCGCGCGGTCGACCGCGGCGGTCACATTGCCGGTATTCACTGAGGACTTCGAGTCCGGCAGCATCGCCCCACCGCGGTGGACGACGCCCACCGCCGGGCTCACGACGCAGCAGAGCACGGTTCACGCCGGCAACTGGGCCGCCGAGGAAACCTCCACCGGCACAACCACCTGGTCCTCGGCGCAACTTCCGGCCACCTACCGAGCCCTGCACGTCAGCGCCTGGGTCTACCTCAAGCAGCGCAGCACTTCGGCCGGCCTATTCAAACTACGTAGCGCTAGCGGCGCCTACATCGCCTACCTGTATGTCAACGCAGGCGGATTCCTGTCCGTCCGCAATGACGCCGGGCTGGTCACGCACGCCGGCTCGGCCACGGTCAGCACCGGTCACTGGCACCAGGTCGAGATCGGCGTGGACACCAACCCGGGAGGACAAATCACCATCTGGGCTGCGCTGGACGGCACGCGGGTCACACTCGGCACTCCGGTGACGAGCACCGAGACGCTGGGCAACAATCCGATCGGGCAATTGACCCTCGGCGACGACGTCGCCGGACGCAGCTACGACATCGCGATCGATGACGTCTGGGCCGACACCAGCGTCTAGCCGACCGAGCACTCGCTCATCCTTTGGCGGGGCGACGCTGCACGAAGCCGTCATTGCCCGCAGGCGTTGTGCCCGCCCGGGGTAGCCGGGCACAGGTAGACCGGGCGGTGATGTCGTAATACTTCGCGTCCTTGCGGTACGTCGCGATCAGGACCGCCTGCTACGTCGCCGCCGACACCGCCCGGATAGCTCAGGCCCTCGGCGTGGACTGTTTGCCGCGCACCGAGGCCGCACTGCGTTCGGCGCTGCGGGAACGAACACGGCGTCCGCATTTACTGCGGATCGGCGGAAGGAACGTGGTGTAGGGCCGCCGGCAAGATGTCGTCGGTTACGTCGTCACCGTGTCTGGCTACTGCCGGAGTCATGGCGGTGGAAGGCTCCGCCTCCGTGGGTCCAGTGACCGGAGAGCTGCAGGACGAGCACGCTGACCGCTACGCCGATGAGGATCGTGCCGAGCAGGACGGAGGCCCGGCGTCGGGGACCTGCGACCGCGCGGTGTTGCCGGGATCCGGTGGTGAGTTGGAGTGCGGGGATGGTGCGGGCAAGCACGTGAAGCCCGGTCGCGGCGAGCCAGAGGATGAACGCTCCTTGATGCAGGGTGAGCGCGTCGACGCGGTATCCGGCGAGGGTGATAATCGGGGTGAATGTGGCAGGGCCGAGGGCGATCAGCGCGAGGCCGGTGCCGAGTACGGCGAGGCCCGAGAGTACGACGAGGGGGCCGAGTATGCGCAGCAGCAGCGGCGGGGGGCCGGCCTGCCGGTAGGCGGCCGAACCCAGGTAGTAGCGGGTGATGCGCCAGCCCGTGGTCAGAGTCTTCAGCATTACCAGCGGAAGGAGGAAGGCGCCGATCAGGATGTGTACGGTGATCAGCCCGCGCACCGACACCAAGGTGGCGCACTCGGCCAGCGAGACCACCAGGAGGAGGAGACCGGTCCAGGCGGTGAGGCGAGCATTTCCGGCGGGACCGCCGCTGGGCGTGGTGATGGGATCGTCGCGACGACGTGAGCCTATTGCTGTTGCGTAGGCGTCGTTCAGCGCTGCCCTGACAATCTCCGCCGAGGCCGCCCTAACGGCGGGCAGTGACTTCGATCCCAACGGCGGGTGCTGCATCGTTACGGTCCTCCGGCAGTGTCGATTAAACTTCCGCCCGAGACGGTCGACCGCGAACCCTGAGCGTCTTCTCCGCCTCGACCCAATATCGGTAGGGCCGATGGCTGAGTCTGGGAGTCAGCGGACGGTGGCTCTGGTGGAGCAGGTCTGCAGCGGTCCACGCGCCGGGTACCTTCTCTGGCTTCCACCGGTGATGAGTTGTCCAGCCGCCTCTGTCGTGGGGCCGGCCACCCCGTGGGCGAACCGCATCGGTTCGACGAAACTCGCCGCAAGCCACAGCATGACGGCGACGGTGATATGGATTCCCAC
>DASXJE010000292.1 GCA_036497565.1 Mycobacteriales bacterium | reverse complement strand
AGGTGCAGCGCCGTGATGTCGCTGAAGCCCACCACCAGCTTCGGCGACGACCGCAACGACTCCCACGGCACCGCGTCCACGATCCGCTGCGCGCCATACCCGCCCCGAGTGCACATCACGGCCCGCACCGACGGGTCCAAGACGGCCGAGCAAAGGTCGGCGACCCGGTCGGCATCCGACCCCGCGAAGAAGCCGGAACGACCCAAAGCATGCGCGCCGAGCGAGACCGACAGCCCCCACGACTCCAGCACCGCGACGGCAGCCTCGACCCGCGCCAAGACCGCGGGCCCAGACGGGGACAACAGCGCCACCCGGTCACCCGACCGCAGCGCCGGCGGCCGGGCCGACAACGACGTCACTGAGACGCTTTGGTGACCGCCGCCTGCAGATCTGCCGGGTTGGGGAAGGCCTGACCGGGCGTCGAGATGGCCTTGCCATTGATCCGCACCGTCGGGGTGCCGGTCACGTTGGCCTTCGACGCGGCATCGGTGATGCCCGCGACCCACTTGTTGTACTTACCGCTGTTGACACAGGTGGCCAACGACGGGCTGGTATCCCCGGCCTTCTTGCCTAACGCGATCAGTTGCGAATTGCTGAGCCCGGGACTGCCCTCTTGCGGTTGGTTCGCGTAGAGCAGGTCGTGGTACTTCTTGAAGATCGCCGGCGTCGGCATGCACGCGGCCGCGTTGGCGGCGCGGCTCGAATATCCCGGTGGACTCGAGTTGGGGTCGAGGAAGCCGAGCGGGTGGTAGCGGAACTTCGCCGTACCGTCGTTGATCATCGAGGTGATCTTGGCGCCGGTCTGCTTCTCGAAGGCGCCGCAGACCGGGCAGATGAAGTCCTCGTACATGTCGACGGTCGTCTTGGCCGACGCCTTGCCCACCAGGATCCCGGAGTCCGAGGCGATCGTCGGCGTGACCGCCGGCCCGGCGACGAAGGCCCGGTGCGACTGCACGACGTCGCCGATGGCGAACACCGCCACCAACAGCACCACTACTCCCAGCGACGTGATCTGCAGCCGGCGTGCCGACTCCTTCCGCCGCTGCTCCTGCAGGGCGGCCAGGCGGCGCTGGGCTTCCTTGGTCCGGCGCGGGCCGACCCGCGTGGTCACCGGGTCGGAGACCGAGTTGAGGATCCAGTCGTCGGCGGAGTACTTACTCAGCGGCCACCACGCCAACAGGCCCGAGCCGATCAACAGCAGCACGTCGCGGATCAGGTCCCAGGTGTACGTCGTCGTCTGGCCGGCCTTGAGCGCACCACCGCCGCCGAAGCAGCCGCAGTCGATCTGCAGCCCGCGCGCGGCGGCCTGGGCGATGCCGACGATGTAGACGACGAAGAGCAGCGCGGAGACGATGGCGACCAGCCGGGTCGCCAGCCCGACGATCAGCAGGACGCCGAGCGCGATCTCCAGGTAGGGAAGCCCGTAGCCGAGCCCCTTGACCAGGAACTCGGGCAGCACCTGGTAGGCCCGCACGGCACGGACGCTGCCGGCCGGGTCGCCGACCTTGGCGATGCCGGCGATGATCCAGACCACACCGACGACGATCCGGAGCACCGTCGCGATCCATGGCCAGATCCCCGGCAGCCAGGCCGGCCCACGGCCCGGGTGGGCGGTCGTCGGAGGCGTCCGGACATCAGCCCCCTTCCGCGACGAGACCGGCATTTCGCGTCACCCCTTCTGCTTCGCGACGACCGGCAGGTCGTGGCTGATGTCGCTCGGGCTGTTCCCCTGCTGGAAAAATACCCGGGCGACGTTGTCCGGCCCGTAAAGCAGGACCTGCGCCGAGTGTGTCTGTCCTCCGTCTTGCGCGACCGTGACCCCGGCGAGACGTTGCGCTGCCTCCACCTGGGCCTCCGTCCCCGTGAGCCCGATGAAGGGCTCCGGCAGCCCGCCGTCGAACCGGGAGAGCCACCGCCCGATCACCGGCGGGGTGTCCCGCTTCGGATCCGTCGTCACAAAGACAACGCGGGTCTCCCGCCGAAGGTTCATCGGCACCAGTCGGAGCGCGGCGGCCTCATCAGCCATTGTCGTCGGGCAGACGTCCGGGCAATGGGTGTAGCCGAAATAGAGCAGTGTCGGGTGCCCGGCGGTCCGAGCGCCGAAGTCGTAGCGCTTGCCCCGGGTGTCGGTGAGCGTGAACGACGGCCGCGGGTGGGGGCCGGCGAGCTTCTCCCCCTTGAACGTGCCGGACGGCGCCGTGGACAGCTCGGCCGCGGGTTTCTGGTCCATCCCCCGCATCCCAGACATCCCATGACTCCCGCCGGAGGACGATCCCGAGCCACACCCGGCGACCACCAGGGCCAGACAGCCCAGCGTGGCGGCCAGCAACCAGCGTGTCCGAATCAGCACGGGTACTAGTCTCCCTCATGAGCGATCCGGACCGGCACCGGACGCGGGCCCGGGGGCCGGGGACAGCCGGCAACCGTCCCTGCCCGTACGATCCGCGAGACATGCCGCATTCTCTTCCGGAGCATCCCTCGTGCGCCTGCGCCTGAGCCCCAAAGACGACAGCTTCTACGAGATGTTCACCGCTGCGGCCAACAACCTGGTGGCGGCGGCCGACGTCCTCGCCGAGTTCCTCAACGAGAGTGCCAACCGCGAGCAGCTCGCCATCCGGCTCCGGGACCACGAACACGCCGGCGACAGCACGACGCACCAGATCTTCCGCCAGCTCAACACCAGCTTCGTCACCCCGTTCGACCGGGAGGACATCTACACCCTCGCCTCCAACCTCGACGACGTGATGGACGCGATGGAAGCCGCGGCCGATCTGATCGAGCTGACCGGCCTGGGCACGCTGCCCCCGGAGATGGCCCGCCAGGTAGAGCTGCTCCAGCGGGCCTGCCGCACCACCGCCGAGGCCATGCCACGGCTGCGGACCATGAAAGAGCTCGAGCCCTTCTGGATCGAGGTCAACCGGGTCGAGAACGAAGCCGACAAGCTCTACCGCCGCCTGCTCTCCCGCCTCTTCAGCGGCGACTACGACGCACTCACCGTGATGAAGCTCAAGGAGGTCGCGGATCAGCTCGAGGAGGCTGCCGACGCCCTCGAGCACGTGGCTAACGCCGTCGAGACCATCGCGGTCAAGGAATCCTGAGTGGGACAGGTCCACCCGTGAGCCTCGCCGTACTCGGGCTGATCACGATCATCGTGGTCGCGCTGGCCTTCGACTACACCAACGGCTTCCACGACGCCGCCAACGCGATCGCCACCACCGTCTCGACCAAGGCGCTGACGCCGCGGATCGCGCTCGCTCTGGCGGCGGTGATGAACGTCGTCGGCGCCCTGGTCTCCACCAAGGTGGCCACCACCATCGGTTCCGGGATCGTCGACCCCCCGCAGAACAACGAGGGCCTGCAGATGGTCTTCGCGGCGCTGATCGGGGCGATCACCTGGAACCTGGTGACCTGGTACTTCGGCCTGCCCTCGTCCTCGTCCCAGGCGCTGATCGGCGGTCTGGTCGGGTCGGCTCTCGCCGCGGCGCAGATAGTGAAGTGGTCCGGCCTGGTCGACAAGGTCGTCCTCCCGATGGTGCTCTCGCCCATCATCGGCCTGCTCGTCGGCTACCTCTTCATGCTGGGCGTGCTCTGGACCTTCCGAAAAGCCAACGCCGGCAAGACCACCCGCGGCTTCCGATTCGCCCAGATCGGGTCGGCTGCCGCGATGTCCTTCGGGCACGGCACCCAGGACGCCCAGAAGACGATGGGCATCATCACCCTCGCCCTGGTCACGTCGGGCCACCTCGCGAGCTTCGTCGTACCGATCTGGGTGATCCTCGCCTCGGCGCTCGCGATCAGCCTCGGCACCTACGCCGGCGGCTACCGGATCATGCGGACGCTCGGCCGCCGGGTGATCCAGCTGACCCCGCCGGGCGGCTTCGCGGCCCAGACGGTCGCCTCGAGCATCCTGCTGATCTCCGCCTACGTGTACGCCGTCCCCGTGTCGACCACCCACGTGATCACCTCGTCGATCATGGGGGTGGGCGCGACCCGGCGGTTCTCGGCGGTGCGGTGGGGCGTCGCCGGCAACATCGCGGTCGCCTGGGTCCTCACCCTGCCCGCCTCGGCGGCGGTCGCCGCGCTCGCCTTCGTCATCGTCCACGCCGTCCTCTGACGGACCGGGCCACCGCTCAGGGCAGCCGGCTCAGGGCAGCCAGCTGACATGGCCCTTGAGCAGGGCATACCCGACGAAGGACACCATGTCGATCAGGCTGTGCGCCACGATGAGCGGGATCACCCGGCGGGTGTTCTGGAAGAACCGGCCGAAGATCAGCCCCATGATGAAGTTGCCGATGAAGCCGCCGAAGCCCTGGTAGAGGTGGTAGCTGCCGCGCAGCGTGGCGCTCGCCAGCAGGGCCCGATTGGGCCGCCAGCCCATCCGCTCGAGCCGGGTGAGCAGGTAGCCGACGACGACGACCTCTTCGAGGACGGCGTTCTCCGCGGCGGACAGCAGCAGCACCGGGTAGCGCCACCACACGGCGGGCAGCGCCTCCGCGACCACGCTGAGGCTGATGCCCAGCGCGTGCGCGGCCAGGTAGAGCCCGATCCCGGGGATCCCGATCAGCAGCGCCAGCAGGACCCCGCGGACCAGGTCCTGGCGCGGGGCGCGGGTGTCCAGCCCGATCGTGGAGGGCGGCTGGCCGCTGCGGTCGAGCAGGTAGACGGCCAGCAGGGCCGGGATCACCGCCGAGAGGATGCCGAGCAGCTGCAGGCTGAGGTCGAGCCAGGGCCGCCCGGGCGCGGCGGAGGCGTTGAGTACGGCGTGCTGCTGGGAGAGCGGTTTCTTGGCGGTCAGCGAGCCCAGCAGGTTCACGGCGGCGTAGAGGGCCGAGATGCCCAGGGACACGCCGAGGACGAGCAGCACCTCGACGCGCAGCCCGCGCCGCTGCCCCGCCTGGAGCTGTCCCGTAGCGCCGTCCATCCCGGCTCGCACCTTAACCGCTGGTCAGGGGGTGCCTTCCGATCCGCCGCCCGCTACGGTTTCATCGGATGACTGCCCTGACCCGCAGTACACAGTGTGGAGGCAAGTAAAGATGCAACGACGACGGCTCGGCCGGCTTGGGCACGAAAGCTCGGTTCTGATCTACGGCGGCGCGATGCTGGCGGCGGTCGACCAGGACACCGCGGACGAGTCCATGCAGCTCGCCCTGGATTCCGGGATCAACCACTTCGACACCGCAGCCGGCTACGGCGACGCCGAGCTGCGCATGGGCCCGTGGATGCCCCGGATCCGCAACCAGATCTTCCTCGCCACCAAGACCCAGCTGCGCACCGCCGAGGAGGCATGGGCGCAGATCAACGCCTCGCTGGAGCGGCTGCAGACCGACCACGTCGACCTGATCCAGCTCCACGCGATCGGCGACCTGGACGAGCTCGACAAGGCCACCGGCACCGGCGGGTCGCTCGAGTCGGCGATCCGGGCCCGCGACGAGGGCCTGGTCTCCGCGATCGGGATCACCGGCCACGGCCACCAGGCCCCGGCTACCCACCTCGAGGGGCTGCGCCGCTTCCCGTTCGACTCGGTGCTCACCCCGTGGAACTACGCGCTGTCCAAGCGGGCCGACTACGCCGCCGACTGGGCCACGCTCGCCGAGGAGACCCAGCGCCGCGACGTCGGGCTCATGACGATCAAGACCGTCGCCCGGCAGAACTGGCCGGATGAGAACAAGAAGCGCTACAGCACGTGGTACGAGCCGCTCGACGACCAGGAGCGCATCTCGGCCGCGCTCGCCTTCGTGCTCTCGCACGAGCAGATCACCGGCATCCCGACCGCGGGCGACGTACACCTGCTGCCGCTGCTCGTCCAGGCGGAGAAGGACTCGGCCGGCATTTCGCGCGAGGACGCCGCGGCCGTGCTCGACAAGGAGGCCGACTACTCCTCGCCGTTCCTCTCGATGGCGATCTGAGCGACCCGGCCGACCCGGTCGGTCCCCTCATGATCAAGAGGGGATTCCGGTACGAAACGCCGAACGAAACCCCTCTTGATCACGGTCTGCGGGGAGGCCGTGATCGACCGGGGTACTCCCAGCCAATACGACGACCTCGAAACGGAGCACCGTGAATCCGCTTTCCGTACAGCTGTACTCCCTGCGCGACCAGATGGACGACCCGCGCGCCGTCCTGACCAAGCTCGCCGACATCGGCTACGGCGCCGTCGAGCCCTACAGCCCGACCACCGACCCGAAGGGCTTCCGGGCGATCGCCGACGAGCTGGGCCTGGCCGTGTCCAGCACCCACGCCCCGGTGCTCGGCGAGAAGCGCGATGAGGTTCTCGACGCGATGGCGACGATCGGGACCGACACCGTGATCGTCCCGGCCACCGCCCGCGAGCGGTGGACCGACCGGGAGGGCGTCGAGGGCGTCGCCGCCGAGCTGAACGAGACGGCCAAGCACGTGGCCGCCCGCGGAATGCGCATCGGCTACCACAACCACTGGTGGGAGCTGGAGAACGTCGTCGACGGCCGGCCGGCGCTCGAGGTGTTCGCCGACGCGCTCGACCCCGAGCTGATCCTCGAGGTGGACATCTACTGGGCCGCCGTCGGCGGGGTCGACGTACCCGAGCTGCTGGCCCGGCTCGGCGACCGGGTGCGCCTGCTGCACGTCAAGGACGGCCCGGCGACCAAGGGCGACCCGATGACCGCGGTCGGCCAGGGCGTCGTCCCGATCGCCGCGTCGCTGGCGGCCAACAAGACCGTCGAGTGGCACGTCGTCGAGCTCGACGAGTGCGCCACCGACATGGTCCAGGCATTGGCCGACAGCTACACCTTCCTGACCACCGGCGGCATTCGGTGAGCGGTGGCGAACCGGTCAAGGTCGCGGTCGTCGGCTGCGGCACCATCAGCAAGGCCTACCTGACCAACCTCACGGCGTTTCCCGACGTGCAGGTGGTCGGGTGCGCCGACATCGACACGGTCCGCGCCAAGGAGGTCGCCGCCGAGCACGGCATCTCCGTGTCCGGCGACGTCGACACGGTGCTCGCCGACCCCGACGTCGAGATGATCATCAACCTGACCATCCCCGCCGCCCACGTGTCGGTGGCGACGGCAGCGCTGCGGGCCGGCAAGCACGTCTACGGCGAGAAGCCGTTCAGCCTGGAGCGCGAGGACGGTCACAGCCTGCTCGCCGAGGCGGAGCAGCTCGATCGCCGGATCGGCAACGCGCCGGACACCTTCCTCGGCGCCGGGCTGCAGACCTCGCAGCGGCTGATCGCGCAGGGCGTGATCGGCGAGCCGCAGTCGGCGCTGGTCGCCATGCAGAGCCCCGGCCCGGAAAGCTGGCACCCGAGCCCGGAGTTCCTGTTCCAGTACGGCGGTGGGCCGCTGATGGACATCGGCCCCTACTACCTGACGATGCTGGTGCAGATGTTCGGGCCGGTCTCGAAGGTCGCGGCCGCGGCCCGCAAGGCCAAGTCCGAGCGGGTCATCGGCAAGGGCCCGAAGGCCGGTACGTCGTTCGCCGTCGAGGTGCCGACCCACAGCACCTCGCTGGTCGAGTTCGCGGCCGGTCCGGTGGCCACCATGGTGATCAGTTTCGACTCGCCGGTCAGCCGGCACGGGTTCGTGGAGATCACCGGCACCGAGGCGACCCTGCGGGTTCCGGACCCCAACACGTTCGGCGGCCCGGTGCGGATCCGCAAGGTCGGGGACGACGACTGGCAGGAGTTGCCGCTCGGCGGGACCACCGCGGGGCGCGGCATCGGTGCGCTGGAGATGGCGCAGGCGATCCGCGCAGGTCGACCGCACCGCGCGTCGGGCGAGTTGGCGATGCACGTCGTCGACACGATGTCGGCGATCAGCGACTCGGCCCGGCTCGACGAGTTCGTCCCGGTCACCGTCAGCTGTCAGAGCCCGGACCCGCTCCCCGAGGGCTGGGACCCCTACCAGTCAGTGCTGTAACGCGGTCAGCTGGCGCACCGCCGAGTCGGCGATCGACTCGGCGGTGCCGGCCACGTCGACCTCGATGCCGTTCTCGTCGGGACCCAGTGGCTGCAGATCGTGGAACTGGCTGTCCAGCAGCGCTGCCGGCATGAAGTGGCCGTGCCGCGGCACCAGGCGTTCGGTGATCTGCTCCGCCGTGCCGACGAGATGCACGAACACCACCTCGGGGCGGTCCTTGCTGAGCAGATCACGGTAGGAGCGCTTCAACGCCGAGCAGGTGACCACACCCGACCGCCCGGCGGCGACCTGCTCGTCGATCCAGTCCCGCACGCGCTGCAGCCACGGCCAGCGATCGGCGTCGTCCAGCGCGTGCCCGGACGCCATCTTCGCGACGTTCTCCGGCGGATGCAGTGAGTCGCCTTCCGCAAAGGTCCAGCCGAGCCGCTCCGCGATGATCTCGCCGACCGTGGTCTTGCCGGAGCCGGACACTCCCATGACAACGCCGATCTGCACCGACGGCGAACGGTCGGACATCCGCAACCTCCCTGTTTACAACCTTCTCCGAGCATGGCAGCATCCCGCGCCACGCTAGGCGGAAGGGACCCTCTGATGAAACTCCTGCGCGCCGTGGCCGCCACGTCGGCACTGGCCCTGCTCACCGGGATCGGTCTGACGGCGCCCGCGCATGCCGCGCCGGCACCGAAAACGGGCTCTGAAACGTCGACGCTGCGCAGCTACGCCGCCGACACGTGGCGGTCAATGACTGCGATGGCCGACCCGACCACCGGTCTGGTGTCCGACAACATCGAGGGCGACCTCTCGGCCGGATCCCGCTCCGCCTACACGTCGCCCACGAACATCGGCGCCTACCTGTGGAGCGCGGTTGCGGCGCGCGACCTGCACATAATCGGCGATGACGCGGCCATGGCGCGGATGAAGCAGACCCTCGACACCCTCGGGACGCTGCACCGCGACGCCGCATCGGGCATGTTCTTCAACTGGTACGACCCGCACAGCGGCGACGTGTTGCGGACCTGGCCGGTGGACGGCAGCACCATCACGCCGTTCCTGTCCAGTGTGGACAACGGCTGGCTGGCCGCCGCCCTGATGACGGTGCGCACCGCCGAGCCGCGGCTGGCGAAGGAAGCGAACGCCCTGCTCGCGCCGATGGACTTCGGCTTCTACTACGACAAGAACGCCCGACCCGGCGTGGGCGGCGAACTGGCCGGCGGTTTCTACGAGGAGAAGCCGCCCGGCTGCTCCGTCGTGGGCAACTACCGCAACCGAGGCCCGGACGTCTACTACACCTGCAACCACTACGACGTACTCAACAGCGAACCGCGGATCGCGAGCTACATCGGAATGGCGCTCGGCCAGATCCCGCTGTCCCACTACTTCACGCTCTACCGCACCTTCCCGCCGGATTGCACGAAGTTCGGCTGGCAGCAGATGCAGCCGGTCGGCTACAACCACACCTACATGGGCATCAACGTCTACGAGGGTGCCTTCCGATACGAGGGCCTACAGTTCGTGCCGACCTGGGGCGGCGACATGTTCGAGGCCCTGATGCCGGACATGTTCGTGCCCGAGGAGACCTGGGGTCCGACCAGCTGGGGGATCAACGACCCGGCGTACGTGCAGGGGCAGATCCGGCACGGGCTCGACGAGGCAAAGTACGGCTACTGGGGCTTCTCGCCGTCCAGCGATCCGAAGATCAAGGACGGCTACACCGCGTTCGGCGTGCCCTCGCTCGGCATGGACCAGGGCGGCTACCCCTCCGACGAGCAGCAGACGGTCGACGACCCGGGCATCCCCGGGTGCAGGCCGGCCGGGCCGGCGCCGAAGTGGGGCGACGGCGTCGTCACCCCGCACGCGTCGTTCCTCGCGCTGAAGTTCGCGCCGAAGGCCGCGGTCGACAACCTGGCCAAGCTCAAGGCCAACTTCGACTCCTACGGCGCAGGCGGGTTCTACGACGCCGTCGCCGTAGGCAGCGGCACCGTCGCCAAGCGGTATCTCTCGCTCGATCAGGGAATGACGCTGGGTGCGCTCGGCAACTTCCTCGCCCACGACGACATCCGCCGCGCCTTCGACCGTGGCCCGGTGCAACGGGTCATCGCCCCGCTGCTGCGGATCGAGCGCTTCAATGCGAAGCCGGTGGACTGAGCGGAGGCTTGCTCGGCCAGCCCGGTGGCATGGCCCGCTCCAGGGCCTGCCACCCCAGGTCGTGCCGGCGCTCGGCCTGCTCCGCGCGGCCGCCACCGCGAATGCCGAAGAGCCGCTTGGCATACAGCAGGTAGACCACGACCAGGACGTTGACCACCAGCGCGATGATCTTCGTCGCCGAGATGCGACCGGTGAGCTCGTAGATCTCGGGGATCATCAGCAGGGTGGTGGCGATGAAGGTGAGGTATTCCGCCCAACGCTTCTGCCGCCACAGCCCGATGGCCTCGACACCTTCCAGGACGGCGTACGCCGCCACCACGAGGCCGAGCGTCCACAGCGTCCTGGTCTTGAGGCGGAACGCGTGCTCGAGCTCGTGCAGGATGCCGTGACTCGACTGCCCGCTCGGCCCGCCGAAGCCGCCCTGCCAGGCGGTCACGATGCGGTAGAACTCGTCCCGCAACTGCGTGCGGTTGCCGAGGAACAAGAAGATCGCGATGGCCAGGATCGCGAGCAGCACGAAGTGGACGAGCCGGTCGAGCGCGATGAGCCGCAGCACGTACCTGTCCCGCAGCGGCTTGCCGCGCAGCGGCAGCTCGATCTCGTCCCGGTCCGGCGGGTGGTCGCGCTTCGGGTGCTCCGGAGCGGGAAGCGGCAGCCATGCATCGCAGCGCAGGCATCGGTGCCACCGCAGTCCGGCGCCGGCGTCCCGGACGACCAGCGCGTCGCGGTCGCGGATCCGGGCCGCATCGGTGCCGACCAGCTCGTGACCGTGCACGGCGCAGCCGAGCAGCTCGTAGTGGATCCGCAGGCGGCGCTTGGGCGCCGTACCAGGAGGTCGGTAACCGGTCGACTCCGACGTCATTCGCTAAAGCCGTCGGCCGACCCGGTGGCCGCCTCCGCCGGGTGCCGCGTCGCGCCCGCCGTACGAGGTCGTCGGGACGGAGTGGACACCATCAGGTGCACCGCCATGTCCGCGGCGATTTCGCCGAGCTTGCGGTAGGCCTCGAACTCGCGGTCGCCGTAGAGCTGCTGCGCGGTCGAGTCGTGCGGGAAGGAGGGATGCGTGGCCGCCCAGGCGTAGACGTCCCAGGTCGCCTCGTCGGGTACGGCGAGCTTGCACAGGTAGATCACCCCCATGGTGCCGTCCGGTCGGGTGAAGCCGCCGCGCGCGGCCAAGGTGCGGGCGAAGCCGTCCGCCGTGGTGGCCTGGAATTCAGCCGAGGGGTTGAGGTCGATCTCGATCCCGAGGTCGGCGCGGGCGGTTTCGATCGCCTCACCGAACGTCGTCCAGGTGTTGGCCCGGTCGCCGGAGGCGTCGAAGACGACAATCTCGGTGGCGCCGCGACGGAGCGCCTCTACGAGCCCGAGGTTCTCGTAGTGCCCGCCGTCGGTGACATAGATCCACCGACCGCCGAGACCGGTGCCCCAGACCATCTCCCGGAACAGGGCGAAGATCCCGGGCTGCGAGATCTGCCAGCGGATGCGGTCCCCGATCCACCGCAGCGACGGCCGGCCGTCCGGCGGTGCCGGAGGGTGGCGCCGGCGGGCCGCCTTCCGGTCGAGCGGGTTGGGCAGCCACAACCCGAGCCGCACGTTGGCGAGCCCGAGCAGCAGCCGCAGCGGTGCCCTGGTCATCCGCCCCATGATCGGCGAGACGGCGGCGCCGCTGACCGCCACCGCCGCCGGCAACGTCATCAGCCGCATCCCCGCGCTCTCCTCGAAGCGCTCGGTGGGCACCATGAATCTCCGCCCGCGGTCCGGCGGCCGGTCGTGCTCGCCGTCGAACATCGTCCCGGCGGAGATGCCGCTCCAACGCGCACTGAAGGTGAACGGCGCGCAGCCGCGACCGGACGGGACGACGCCCGGCTGATCGGTGTTGACCGCCGCGCACACCACCAGCTTCGGACCCGGGTCGTCGCGGAACGTCGAGAAGCGGATCGGGGTGGCGTAGGGCCGTGGGCGGGCCGAGTCGTCGTCGGACCGCTCGACGGCGAACGCCGTGGACAGTCGCTGCTTGTAGAACGGATGGATCGAGTTCCGGTTGACGTCGGTCACCGCCTTCCACACCACGATGATGACGGCGGCGAGGCCGACCAGGAGCCAGCCGCCGGTCGACGACCCGTGCAGCACCGCGCGACTCACCCAGAGCAGGAACGCCAGCACCAGCAGGGCTGCGGCGATGACGGACCCGGTCCACGGCAGGAGCGCGCGCAGAACCTTCGACACGAAGCCCGACACCGCGCCACCCGGACTCGGGCCGGCGGCGGTCTGCACCCCGATCCGCAACTTCCCCAGCGTCCCTCGGACGAGGGCGACGATCGCGGCCACCGACGCGATCAGGCCACCTATCCCCTGTGCCGGGTCGACGGTCAGGATCCCGGTGATCCCAAGGTGTGTCACGGCCTCGAGCAGCGCCGGTACGCCGACGCACAGCGCCGCGACGACGCCTGCGACGGAGAGCAGGGTGAAGCAGGTGTTGCGCAGCCAGCGACTACGCCGCTCGCTCAGCGACAGGTAGACGTCGATCAGCCGGTCGAGCCCGAACGCCACCAGCCCGACCGACGCGATGATGATCGTCGCCCACAGCCACGGGATCAGATGCTGGGTGTGCCAGTGCTCCAGCCCGCTCGTCGGAGTACCCGGCTTTGGCGCTCCGGTCGCGTCCGGGGACAGGGTGAGCAGGCCGAACGGCCGGATGACGAGCCATGCGAGCATATGTGCCGCGACGTAGATCCCCGCGAGGATCGGGATCAGGTTGAGCACGAGGCCGTAGAAGATCCCGAGTATCCCGGCCGCGGCCGCGGCCGGATCCTCAGTGAGGTAACGGGTGTGGGCCCGCAGCCGGGTGTCCTCCGGCGACCCGGGCGCGTAGACCGGCACGCTCGCGAACCGCGGATCGTCGACCACCCGGCGCGGAGTGGAGCCGTCCGTCGGAGGTGACTCGTCGGAGCCGGCATGGTTGACCATGGCGAAGGATGCCGCCATGTAGGACCCGCCGGAGACTGCGGTCACCCAGTCGGCCTGCTCGTACCACGACGGGACGTCCACGCGTTCGCGGCGGTTGAGTCGCTGCATCCCGCCGAGGGAGAAGGCGGCGGCGCGGATTCCCCCGCCGGAGCAGCAGATCGCCCGGACCTTCGCACCCTTGGCCGGGAGCCTGGGCTTGCGGCCGCGCCCGCCGGCCTGCTCCGGGGGACGCGCGGGCAGCAGGCCGGGCCACGGGGCGCCGTCGCTGGTGCTCATCGGCCACCCCCTCCGGCGACAATGATCAAATCGTCCCGCCGATGATCGGGGTCGGCAAGCTAATGGCGGAACAACCGCCGGACACGTTGCGCGCCGAGCAGCATCGTCCGCCTGGGCAGGAAGAGCAGCAGCCAGATGAATGCGGCCTCGCTCGGCACGACGAACGCGACCGGTATCGAGACCAGGAATACCACGGCGACGACGAACGACACGGACGCTTCGTCGTACGTTGCCCGTCGGGGCATCGTCACGGCGGTAAGAGAATGGTTGCCCGCCCACAACCACAGCGCACCGAGCAGGAGAGTCGCGGCCACGACGCTCGACGCATACAGCACAACCCCGGCGGTCGTGCTGCCGTGGTTACTCAGGACTGCAGTGGGGAATGGCAGCGCGGCGACGACGAGCAGGAACAGCAGGTTGAGCCGCATGGTCCCGCCGTCGACCCGCACGATGTGCCGGAACATCCGATGGTGGTTGAGCCAGTAGCGGCTGATGACGAAGAAACTGAGCAGGAAGGCGAGATAGGCGCCGGCGTGGTCAGCGAGGGCGTGCGGCAGGTCCTTGTTGCTGACGTCGGGGATGCGCAGGTCGAGGGCCAGCAGCGTCATCGCGATGGCGAACACGCCGTCGGACAGGGCGAGCACCCGACCGAGCCCGGCGTCGTCCTCCTCCGTCGAGCCGCCCTCCTCGCGGAGCTCGTCGTCCTCGGCCACGCGCCCGACGCTAGGGCACCCGGGAGGTTAGGCGGTGCAGGCCCGCCACGCCGTACGTTCGTGTCCTCTGCTGCCGATAATCCAGCGGCGCTCCTCGCGGTCCTGACCGGACCTGCGGAGGACCGCCGGCTCGTCAACCACGGACCGTCATGCGGCCCGGCCCTCCCCCGTTCACGAACCGACGGTCGTCTCCACCCCTCCCCGCGGACGGAGCTAAAGCGTGCTCAGGTCGATCGCCTCGGCCATGTGCATACGCCGAACGAACCCCTCACGAGCGGTGAATGCACTAGGTCCAGGTGGCCCGCATGCCTCGCATTACCTCCGCTAGATGGTCTACTCCGGCTGCGCCAACTGGTCAAACACCCGTATGGGCGACCCCCGGCGAGCTGGAGTTGACCGTGCCGATCTCCGCACCGCGGACCCGGTGTTCTACGGTGCCCCCGGGCGACCGGCCAAGATCTCGACGAGTGGAGAGAACGTGTCCTACGAGCAGCCGCTGACCGACGGGTGGACCCTCGCTCTCGCCGGGGGCGCCGACCAGCCCGGCACCGAAATCCCGGCCGATATCCCGGCCGGAGGCTCCGCCGGCACGGTGCCCGCGACCGTGCCGGGCTGCGTGCACACCGACCTGCTCGCCGCGGGACTGATCCCCGACCCCTACCTCGACGACAACGAGGACCGGCTGCGGTGGATCGGCCGGGCGGACTGGCGCTACGCGACCGGCTTCGACTGGACGGACGGCGCCGCCGAGCGCATCGACCTGGTCTGCGACGGACTCGACACCGTCGCGACGATCGGCCTCAACGGCACCGAGGTCGGCCGTTCGGAGAACATGCACCGCGGTGTGCGGGTCGACCTGCGCCCGGCGATCCGCGCGGGCGGCAACGACCTGACCGTCGACTTCGCGTCGCCGTACCGCTATGCCGAAGCGGTCCGCGACGCGGTCGGCGGCGACCTGCCGTCCGCGGTCCCCGAGCCGATCTCGTTCATCCGCAAGATGGCCTGCAACTTCGGCTGGGACTGGGGTCCGACGCTGGTGACCTCCGGCATCTGGCGTCCGATCCGGCTGCACGCCTGGGACACCGCGCGGCTCGCCGAGGTGCGGCCGCTGGTCACCGTCGCCCACGACGCCGGTCGGGTCGAGGTGCACGTCGAGGTCGAACGGTCCGGGGTCGGCGAGGAAGGCGACCTGACCGTGCGCGCGACCGTCGACAACGCCGCCGGCGATGTCACGATCCCGGCCGGGTCGAACCACGCCGTGCTCTACCTCGCCGTCGACTCGCCCGACCTGTGGTGGCCGCGCGGGTACGGCGAGCAGAACCGGTACGACCTGCAGGTGGAGCTCATCTCGGCGGACCGGTCGCTGGAGCAATGGACGCGCCGCATCGGCTTCCGCGACGTCACGCTCGACACCACCCCCGACGAGCACGGCTCCCGTTTCGTGATCCGCGTCAACGACGTCCCCGTCTTCGCCCGTGGCGCCAACTGGATCCCCGACGACTGCTTCGTCTCGCGGGTAGACCGCTCCCGCTACGCCGAGCGGCTCGACCAGGCCACCGACGCCGGCATCAACTTCCTGCGCGTGTGGGGCGGCGGGATCTACGAGAACGACGACTTCTACGACCTCTGCGACGAACGCGGAATCCTGGTGTGGCAGGACTTTCTCTTCGCCTGCGCGGCGTATCCGGAGGAGCAGCCGATCGCCGCACAGGTCGAGGCCGAGGCGCGGGACAACGTCGTGCGGCTGATGCCGCACCCGAGCCTGGTGCTCTGGAACGGCAACAACGAGAACATCTGGGGCTGGTACGACTGGGGCTGGCAGAAGACGCTCGGCGACCGCACCTGGGGTAAGGGCTACTACCTCGACCTGCTGCCGAAGATCGTCGCCGAGCTCGATCCGACCCGCCCCTACTGGCCGGGCAGCCCCTACTCGGGCGACTTCGACCGCCACCCCAACGACGACAACCACGGCGTGAAGCACATCTGGGATGTGTGGAACGCCCGCGACTACACGGCGTACGCCGACTACATCCCGCGCTTCGCCGCTGAGTTCGGCTTCCAGGGCCCACCGACGTGGGCGACGCTGACCCGCGCGGTGCACGACGACCCGATCGCGCCGGACTCCCCCGGTGTGCTGCACCACCAGAAGGCGGTCGAGGGCAACGACAAGCTTGCCCGCGGGCTGGCGCCGCACTTCGCGCAGCCGACCGATGTCGACGACTGGCACTGGCTGACCCAGCTCAACCAGGCCCGCGCCGTGGCGTTCGGCATCGAACACTTCCGCAGCCACTCGCCTCGTTGCATGGGCACCGTGGTCTGGCAGCTCAACGACTGCTGGCCGGTGACCTCGTGGGCGGCGATCGACGGCGACGCACGGCGCAAGCCACTGTGGTACGCGCTTCGCCGCGTCTACGCCGACCGGCTGCTCACCGTGCAGCCGCGCGACGGCGGGCTCGCCGTCATCGCGGTCAACGACTCGCCGGAGCCGTGGTCCGGGCAGCTGCAGCTCACCCGCCGTTCCGTCGCCGGCGAGGCGCTCGCGCAGGCCACCGTCGCACTGTCGGCCGGGCCGCGGGAGACGGTTACCGTGCCGATCCCCGACGACGTCGCACAGGCCGCACGCCCGGCCCAGGAGCTGCTCGTCGCCGACACCGACGGCGTGCGCACCGTGCGGTTCTACGTCGAGGACAAGGATTTGGCCGCGCCGCAGCCGGATTACAAGGCGAGTGCGAGCCGGGTCGACGACGGCTACGAGGTGACGGTCACGGCCACCACGTTGCTGCGTGACGTCGCGCTGTTCCCCGACCGACTGGCGGCCGACGCCGTGGTCGACGACATGCTCGTCACCCTGCTGCCCGGTGAGTCGGCGACCTTCGCCGTACGCACCGCGGAGGTCCTCGACGAGGACGCGCTGCTCGCGGCTCCGGTGCTGCGCTGCGTCGGGAACACCGGCTGACGCACCTGATGTGAGCAACACCGCGTCCAAGAAAGTTGTCTCCGTCCGCTCGAACGGGTACCGCTAATACCTATGGGGATTCCTCCGACACCGACCCATGCCGTCGCGAACCGATACCGGCTGCTCGACCGGCTCGGCTCCGGCGGCATGGGCACCGTGTGGCGCGGGAAGGACGAGCTGCTGGGCCGCATCGTCGCCGTCAAGGAGTTGCAACCCCCGGCGCGCCTCGACGAGGCCGATCGTGCGGTGATGCGGGAGCGCACGTTGCGCGAGGCACGGGCCGCGGCGCGCCTGAGTCATCCCAACGCCGTCACCGTCTACGACGTCGTCGAGGAGGACGGGCGTCCCTGGATCGTCATGGAGCTGCTGAACTCCCGCAGCCTGGCCCAGGTGATCCGCGCCACCGGACCGGTCTCGCCCCGCCGGGCGGCGGGGATCGGGCTCGACGTCCTTTCCGCGCTCGAGGCAGCGCATGCGGCCGGCATCGTGCATCGCGACGTCAAGCCCGGCAACGTCATGATCAGCGACGACGGCCGGGCCGTGCTCACCGACTTCGGGATCGCCACCCTCGACGGTGACCCGCATCTGACCACCACCGGGCTGCTCGTCGGCGCACCGGCGTACGTCGCCCCGGAGCGGGCCAGGGGTGACCGGCCCGGCCCGGCGTCGGACCTGTGGGCGCTCGGCGCGACGCTCTACGCCGCCGTGGAGGGCCGGCCGCCGTTCGACCGCGACTCCGCGATGGCGACGCTCTCGGCGCTCATGACCGAGGACATCCCGCCGCCCCGGTCGGCCGGGCCGCTCGCACCCGTACTCGACGGGCTGCTGGTGAAGGATCCGGCACGGCGGCTGTCGGCCCGGCAGGCCCGCCAACTGCTGCAGCACGCCCGGTTGGAGGCCGAGGAGCCGACCGTCAGCACGCGACCGCAGCCGACCGTGGTCACCGAACTGCCGACCGACCGGACCGAGGTCGTCGAACGCCCCCAGCCGCCCGCACCCGTTCCCCCGCAGCCGCCCGCGCCCGTACGTCCGCGGCGCCGCCGCGCGCGGATCGGCGCGCTGCTCGCCGGCCTGCTCGTCGTCGGGGCGGCGGTGGCCGTCCCGGTGGCACTGACCCGCCCGGATCACCCGAACCACTCGGTCGGCGCGCCCGCCCACCGACAGACTCCCTCGCCGACCCCGGCGCCGAGCCACGCCTCGCCACGTCCGTCCCCCAGCCACGCCCGGTCGGCGTCCCCGTCACCGAAGCCGTCACCGAAGCCGTCGCCGAAGCCGACCGCGAAGCACCCCGCGAAGAAGAAGCCCGGGGCCGGGACGCCGGCCGGGTTCCGGACCTACCACGACGCGACCGGGTTCTCGGTCGACGTACCGGCCGGATGGCAGCTGGTCCGCAACGGCAGCCGGGTCGACTTCCGCGACCCGGCGGGCGGCCGGTTCCTCCGGATCGACCAGACCGACTCACCGCAGCCCGACCCGGTCGCCGACTGGCGCCGGCAGGCGGCGTACGTCTCGGAGCGGCTCCCCGGCTATCGCACCGTGTCGATCACGGCGGCGGATTACCGCGGCTATCCGGCGGCCGACTGGCAGTTCGAGTTCGGTGGTCACGGTGACCGCCGGATCCGGGTGGTCGACCGGGGCTTCACGGTCGGCGGCAGGGGCTACGCGCTCTACTGGTCGGCGCCGGCCGCCCACTGGTCGAGCAGCCTCGACGACTTCCACACGTTCGCCGAGACCTTCCAGCCCGCCTGATCAAGGTTTCGAGACGGTCACGGGCAGGTTGCCAGCGGTTCCGGGGTCTGGCGCGGCAGGTCGGCGCAGGCTAGCGTCCCCTTCGACGCGATCCGGACGCCCCGGATCGCGCGCCTGATCAGAGCAGTTTCTTGCGGCCCAATGGAGGGTGACGGCGTGTCAGGAAGTCACAGAAGAAAGGCGCTCATCGCAGCCGGTGGGGTGGCCGGGCTGACGGCGGCGGCCGCGCTCATCGCGGTACCGGCGTCAGCCGTCACCCCGGACCACGTGCCGCTCGCCGGCACGCAGCCGGCCTGGGCGACATCGAGTGCCGCACACGGCGCCGTCCCCTCGGGACGCAGCCAGGACCTGCGGGTCTACCTCGCACCGAAGGGTGGTACGGCCAACCTGAAGTCGGCGGTGGCCGCCGTCTCTACGCCAGGAAGCACCAGCTATCGCCACTACCTCAGCACCGCGCAGTACAAGGCGCGGTTCAGCCCGACCGCGGCCGAGGTGTCCCAGGTGCGCTCCTGGCTTGCGGGCTCCGGCCTGCACGTCACGGGTGTCGCGTCGGGTAACCGCTACGTGCGGGCGACCGGCACCGCCGCGGCCGCCGAAAAGGCGTTCTCGGTTGGTCTGAAGCTCTACAGCCACAAGGGCAAGACCGTGCAGGCACCGTCGGCCAGAGCTCAGGTCCCGACCGCGATCTCAGGATCGGTCATCGGCGTGCTCGGCCTCGACACCGCATCGCACACGGTGGCGCCGAGAAGCGTGACGGACGCGGCACCTGCGGCAGCACCAGCCGCGACGGCCAAGGCCGCCGGCGGCTACCCCTACGCGCCCGGATTCCGCAACGCTCGCCCATGCTCGCTCTCCTACGGACAGGTGACCGCCAACAAGCAGGCGGACTTCAAGACGCCGCTGCCGAAGTTCAACGGCAAGTTCCGCGCCTACGCACCCTGCGGCTACGTGCCTGCCCAGTTCCGGGCGGCGTACGGCGTCGACGCGTCGAAGCTGACCGGACAGGGCGCGACCGTGGCGATCACCGACGCCTACGCCCTGCCCACGATGCAGAAGGACGCAAACCAGTACGCCACCGACCAGGGTGACGCACCGTTCGCGCCCGGCCAGTTCAGCCAGACGCTGCCAAGCAAGTTCACCGACCAGGCCCTCTGCGACCCGGGCGGCTGGGGCGGCGAGGAGGCGCTCGACGTCGAGGCCGTCCACGGTATGGCGCCTGCGGCGAAGGTCATGTACTACGGCTCAGCGAGCTGCAACGACGCCGACTTCCTCGACACGCTCGCCAAGGTCGTGTCGGACAACAAGGCGTCGATCGTCAGCAACTCCTGGGGAGACGTCGAGCAGAACTCGACGACCGGTTCGGTCGCGGCGTACGAGCAGGTCTTCCTGCAGGGCGCGATGCAGGGCATCAGCTTCCAGTTCTCCTCCGGCGACAACGGCGACGAGGTCCTCAACACCGGCCTGAAGCAGGCTGACTACCCGACCTCCGACCCCTACGTCACCAGCGCCGGCGGCACCAGCACCGCGATCGACGCCAACGGTGCCATGCAGTTCCAGACCGGCTGGGGCACGCTGAAGTACTCGCTGTCGGCCGACGGCAAGTCCTGGGAGCCTCTCGGCTTCCTCTACGGGGCCGGCGGCGGCATGTCGCACCTGTTCAACCAGCCCACGTACCAGAACGGCGTGGTGCCTGCGGCGCTCGGCTCGGCGCGTGCCGTGCCGGACGTGGCGATGGACGCCGACCCGACGACGGGCATGCTGATCGGCCTGACCCAGGACTTCCCTGAGGGCATTCACTTCGGGGAGTACCGGATCGGCGGCACCAGCCTCGCCTCGCCGCTGTTCGCCGGCATCCAGGCGTTGAAGACTCAGCTCAACGGTGGTACCCGGCTCG
>DASXJE010000291.1 GCA_036497565.1 Mycobacteriales bacterium | reverse complement strand
CTGTCCGTGGCGGTACCGGGCTGGGTGAATCGATGCCCGCAGCCAACGCCCGCTGCTCGAGTCGCATCGCGGCGTCCAGCGTCACCCGCCAGGGCAGTTCGGATCCCTTCCAGAACCGCTTGACGAGCACCGGGCCGGAGGCCGTGTCGAGCCACCACGTCTCCTGGCTCACGTGCCGCACCGGTGCGATCGGCGCGGTCGGCCGCCCGAGGTCGAAGGCGTCCGCCACCCGCTCCGCAAACTCCACAGGATCGGTCACGTCGGCCTAGTCCTCGTGTCTCAGCGCGGGCCAGACCGCCTGCCAACCGCCGACCGGACCGCGGCAGACGGCGATGGGTTCGTCCTGTTCTTCGTTGTCGACGTCGACCCCGTTGTCGAGGTGGCCCGCCACGACACAGGACTGGAAGTGCCCCCGGGCTCGGGGAAACTGACCGCCGATGAAGACCACCACGGTTGCTGACGCAGGCGGGCGGGCCTGGTAGTAGAGCTGGTTCTGTCCGCTGTAGACGGGGGGCAGGTGGAACCTGCCGCCGTAACGCTGGATAGCGCCGGCCTCGCCATAGTTGCTGGCATAGACGACGGCCGTACGGCGATCGGCGACCGGGAGCCGCGCGTAGACCGCGTCGATCTGCCCGACGTACGCCGGCCAGCCCACCGAGTCCTGGGCGACCTGGTTGACCGCCGGCACCGGGGTCGAACCAAGCACGGACAGCGGGATCAGCGGAAGGCCCAGAACGAGGCTGACCGCCGAATTCAGCGAGACCCCGGCAACGACGAGCCAACGCCAGCGCGCCAGCCATGCCTCCGCCGGCACGCACCCCACCGCGAACAGCACGGACAACAGGCCGAAGGGGTAGTAGAACTGCGCACCCATCGCAAACACGAGCGCCAGCAGGACCGGAAACGCAGCGGCGAGGAAGCGCACCGGACGCCACTCGGGACGCCGGACCAGGCTCACCAGGCCCGCTGCCCAAATCGGCACCAGTGGCGGCCCGAGGATGAGGAAGAGGAACGGCCACATCATGATGTGGACGTCGCCGGCGTTGTCTCGGGCGAGGGCGCGCCCCATGCTCAGCTGCGGCCAGTGGTGTGTCGCCTGGTAGACCAGGTTCGGCGAGCCGACGATCAGCGCGAGTGTCGCTCCTGCCAGGACCCACTTGGACCAGAGGACCCGGCGCGGCCCGACCAGCGCCAGCCCGGCGGCGAGGGCGGCGAGGAGTACGGCGACGAGCAGCTTGTTGTACATGCTCAGCCCGACGACGAGGCCCGCGGCGAGCCACCACCGCGGTTCCCGTCGCAGCTGCGCCCGGATGACGAAGAGGACCACGGCCGGCCACACCGGCAGATCGATCGTCGAGGTCAGCAGCGCGTGGCCCATGATCAGCGGCAGGGACGCGAAGGCGTAGCCCCAGGCACAGATGGCCTGCGCACCGCGTCCGCCGCCGAGCTCACGGGTGATCAGGACGACGACGTACACCGACAGGACCGTGGCCAGCGTCGCCGGTATCCGCATCGCCCACGGACTGTCAGCGACAACGCGACTGAAGAAGCGGGCCAGCAACGGCGTCAGCGGCGGCTCGTCGACGTAGCCCCACCCGGGGTGCAAGATCCGGAAGTACAGCTCGTCACGGTGGTACCCGTACCGGCCGCTGACGGCAGTGAGAACGACCGCCAACGCCACCATCGCGGAGAAGACCGGCCCGCGGGCCAACTCGGGCAGTGATCGCCGGCTGAACGACGAGCTGGCCGGGTGCGCGGCGTCCGGTGGGCCAGGAATCACCCGGTGACGTTAGCGACCGGACATCACGCCCGCATCACAAAAAGTGCGGTCCGGGCCCGGGGACTAGCCTCGCCGCGTGGAACTGGTCGAATCTGCGCAGGAGTGGGCGATCGCTCACGTCGCGAAGTTGGCGACCGGCGCCCCGATCGACCCGAGTCTTCGGGTGACGCTCAACTTCCATCCGGATCGGCTTCTTGACGGCGTTCCCGTGGTCGAGGCTCTGGTCCGGGACGGGTGCTACCGGTCCCAGTTCGAGACGGGAACCAGCAACGGCGGGCTGACGGCCCACCCCGGTGGGGACCGTTGGGCGTGGGAAAGTCGCATCTTCGGCGGTGCGTATGACGGCGTACCGCCGGTGGAGCGGCCGAAGTACGGGTCGCTGAATTTTCGCCGCCGGGCTATCGGTGGCTCGCCGCGATTCGGGTCCGCGCACCTGCGGCTGCGCGCCGAGGTGTCGACCCGGTCGACCTTCTGCTACCCGGACAGCGTCTTCGACCCGACACACTTCGGCGTGGCCGAGCGCCTGGCACTGATCGACATGGCTGCGGCGGACGACCAGGACCTGCTCGACGACTACATCGAGGCGCAGGTCCATGGACCGCTCCTGGTCGGCCGGGACGTCGAGGCGGTGGTCCTCGATCCCTCCTACCGCGGCACCGACATCGAGCGCTCCGCGGAGAAGATGGCGTGCCCGGTCGAATGGCATGACGGTTTCCGGCTCGGGGTGGACGAGCTGCAGCGCCACCCCGACTACCGCGGGCCGCGGTACGTCGAACTGGGACTCGCGCTGGCCCGCGACGGGCACCTCGATCCGAGGATCATCGGCGACGCGGCCCGGACGGGACGGTACGACGAGCAGGCGCTCAAGCGGGTGTGGCACTACGTCGCCCGCTTCGGCACCTAGCGGACCGTCACTCCCAGTCGAAGCCCGGTCCTTGCGGCGCGAGCGCGCAACCATTCTCCAACCGGGGCCATGCCTGCGCCGATCCCCGAAGACCGGTCTCCAGCCAGATCGCCGTCGGTGCGCAGAGGAGCATGCTGAGCGCCGCCGGTCCACCACCGTGCGACGCATACGGCACGTCGAATGCCGACGCCAACGCCCCGACCGCGCGGAGCTCGGTCGGGCCGCCGGCCCGGCGGAGGTCCGGCTGCACGATGTCACAGCAGCGCTGTTCGAAGAAGGCACGGAACTGGCGGGCGCCGTAGAGGTTCTCGCCGGCGGCGATCGGGATGCGCAGCCGCCGGGTCAGCTCGGCGTAGCCGGCGAAGTCGTCGGCGCGCAGCGGCTCCTCGAACCACTCGACCCCGAGTTCCTCGAACACCTGCCCGCGACGCAGCGCCTCGCTGAGCGTGAGCACCTGGTTGGCGTCGACCATGACCTTGACCGTCGGACCGACCTCGTCGCGCACGGCCCGGATGCGCGCCACGTCGTCGTCGAGTGATCCCGCCCCGACCTTCATCTTGACGCCGAGAAAGCCCTCCGAGACGGCGGCCGCGCATTGGCTACGCAACTGGTCGAGGGTGTAGTTGGCCCAGCCGACCATCGCGTAGGCGGGCACCCGGTCGCGGTAGGCACCCCACAGCTGGTACGTCGGGACGCCGTGCTGCTTGCCGACGAGATCCCACAGTGCGACGTCAACGGCGCTGATGCCGAACGTCGCAAGACCCGCTGTGCCGTGGTATTCGGTCTCCGCCTTCAGGGCCTCGATGATCGCCGGAATCTGATCGGTGTCCTCGCCGATCACCATCGGCGCGAGCTCCTCCTCGATGAGCACCGCGAGCGTCCGCGGTGCGCCGTCGACGCGTCCGAACGACGACGACCCCACACCGACCCGGCCGTCCTCGGCTTCGATCTCGACCGTGACCGAGCCGCCGCCGGTCAGCGTCTGCAACGCATCGCGGATCGGCTCGGCCGCCCGCGGCCGGACGGCGTATGAGACCCGGATCTCCTTTACCTTCATGGCCGCTCACCAGCCCCGACCGCCGCCAGCCGCTGCACGATCTTCTCGTCGAGTTCCACGCCCAGCCCCGGCCTTCCACTCGCTCGCATCCGACCATTCTCGACCAGCACCGGTTCCTCCCAGATCGGCCAGTCGTCCCGTAGCGGGTGTGGCTCGATGTTGTACTCCTGCGGATAGACGCAGTTGGGCGTGCTGATCCACAGATGCAGGTGGGCCAGCGTCCCCACCGTCGGCTGCGTGTTGTGCACCGTGATGGGCTTGTTGAACGTCTGTGCCAACGCCGCGATCTTTTTGAACTCCGTGATCCCGCCGCATTTGATGACGTCCGGCTGGAGGATATCGAGGTTCGCTCGCAGTATCAGGTCCCGGAACTGCCAGCGGGTGTACTCCTGCTCGCCGGCCGCGATCGGGATGTCCACCGCGGCGGCGAGGGCTGCGTAGCCGTCGTGGTCGTGTGCGGCCAAGGGCTCCTCGAAGTGCCAGACGCCGTACTCCTCGAGGCCGCGCGCGATCTTGATCGCCGTGTGCGGGTAGTAGGCGTTGTTGACGTCGACGAGAATGTCGAAGTCGGCGCCGACGGCGGCCCGCATCTCCCGCACGGTGTCGAGGGTCTGGTCGAAGCCGTCGTCGTACATCCACGGCGTCGCAGAATGGATCTTGTAGGCGCGGTAACCCTCCTCCTGGAAGCTGACGGCGCGCTCGGCCTCCTCCTTCGGCGACATTCCCCGCTGCATCGAACTCGCGTAGACCTCTGGTGCCTCCCGGAAGCTTCCGCCGAGGAGTTCGTAGACCGGCCGGCCGGCGACCTTGCCGGCGATGTCCCACAGCGCGATGTCGACACCCGCGATGGCCTCGAGCAGCGCGCCCATCGGGCCGAGCTTGTAGGGGTTGTGGAACATCTTGTGCCACAGCCGCTCGATGTCCGCCGGGTTCTCGCCGACCACCAGCGGGGCGAGCGACTTCTCGACCAGCGTGTGGGTCACGGCGACGTTCATCGGGCTGACCTCGCCTACGCCGACGACGCCTTCGTCGGTGTGCACCCGCACCAGTTGGTACCGCCCCATCAGGACGACGGACTCCACCCGGGTCACCTTCATGATCACCTCGTTTTCAGATACCGAGCCTCCAGGCCGGACACAAGTCTGGCCTCATCACCTCCCGTCGACATATCCCGGCCGGAGCCTTGACGCCCGCATGGTGACCTGCTTACATGCCTCCCACCGCCTGATAGAAGTCAACTTCCACAAAGCGGAAGTTGCCCCGCCGGGTCCGACCCAGAAACCCGTGGATAGCCATCCCAGACACGAGCATTGGAGCCATGTGGTGACCGATCCGTTCGTTGCCATGCAGATCGGCGCGGTGTCCTTCATCGACGAGGGCGTTACGCCGGTGTTGGACACCCTGCAGGAACGTGGGGGAGTCAACGCACTCTTCCTCGCCTCGCCGACCTGGACCCGGGGGACCGGGGGACGGCAGGTGCCGGGACATCCGCTTCCCGACCACGGCCCGCAGGAATACGACCACGACTGGATCGGCGGCAACTACGCCAAGGTGCACGCGGAGAACTACGGAAACACCGTGCTCGGTGCTGCCGGCCGGGCGCCCGAACATCCCGACTGGGACCTGTTCGAAGCGGTTCTGCCCGAGGCGAAGAAACGCGGTATGGCCTCCTACGCGTGGATGGAGGAGAGCGGCTACGCGCAGGCCCTGCGCAACTATCCGAACTTCCCCAAGGTCCTCGAGGTCGACGTGTGGGGCCGGCCCACCACCCGGCCGTGCTTCAACAACCCCGACTACCGCAACTGGCATCTGGGCATCGTCGAGGACTACGTCAAGAACTACAGCCTCGACGGCCTGGCCTGGTGCTCGGAACGCCCCGGCCCGCTCAACCTCGCCATGGAAGGCCCCATCACCCCGGAGTTGGTCAGCTGCTTCTGCCCGCACTGCGAGGAGAAGGCCCGCAACCGCGGCATCGACGTCCGGCGCGCACACGAGGGATACCGCGAGCTCGTCGACTGGAACCACCGGGTGTCACGCGGTCAGCGCCCGGCCGACGGCGCGTTCGTCGCGTTCTGGCGACTGCTTCTGCAGTACCCGGAGATCCTTGCCTGGCAGAACCTGTGGACCGACAGCCAGCGGCAGATCTACCGCGACATCTACGGCGTCGCCAAGGCGTGCAACCGCAACATCGAGGTGGGCTGGCACGTCTACCACAACATCTCCTTCAGTCCGTTCTACCGGGCCGACCAGGATTACGACGAGCTCAGCCGGCTCTCGGACTTCATCAAGGTCGTCGCCTACAACAACTGTGCGGGCCCGCGGTTCCACACCTGGGTCGGGAAGATCTGCCAGAGCCTGTTCGGCGACGCGTCGCCGGACGAGGTCTACCCGTTGATGCTCAAGCTGCTGCAGCTTGACGAGACGACGTACAAGAGCCTGCCCGAGGAGGGTTTCTCGCCGGACTATGTACGCCGGGAGACCGCACGGGCCGTGGCCGGTGTCGACGGCCGCAGCAAGATCTATCCCGGGATCGACATCGACATCCCGGTCGGGCAGGTCGCGGCCGCGATGGAGGACCGGAAGCGCCGTTCGGAGGCGTCGTCGGGCACCAACAGCGACGCCACGTCGGGAGCGGCCCTGACCAGGTGCACCCCAGAGGGAGTGAAGCAAGCGGTGCTGGCGGCGTTCGAAGGCGGTGCTGAAGGCGTCGTACTCAGCCGGAAGTACTCCGAGATGTCGTTGGACAACCTCAGTGGCGCCGGCGCGGCGATCCGGGAGCTGGGCAAGTGAGCGGAACCAATCCGGAGCCGTGGTACCGACGGACCCTGCGGTGGGGCCAGACCAACCTCACCGAAGCCGACCCCGTCCGCTACGACACCGAGTGGTGGCGGGGGTACTGGCGACGTACCCAGGTGCAGGGCGTGATCGTCAACGCAGGCGGGATCGTCGCCTACTACCCCAGCCGCTATCCGCTGCAGCGGCGCGCTGTCAGCCTCGGTGACCGTGACCTCTACGGCGACGTGGTCCGCGCCGCCCGCGACGAGGGCCTCGTGGTCATCGCCCGGATGGACTCCAACCGGGCCGATGAGCAGTTCTACGTCGAGCACCCCGACTGGTTCGCGGTAGACGCGGCAGGCGAGCCCTACCGCGCCGGTGAGCTCTACCTGACCTGCATCAACAGCCCGTACTACAGCGAGTTCATCCCCTCCGTGCTGGTCGAGATCATCGAACGCAGCCAGCCCGAGGGTTTCGCCGACAACAGTTGGAGCGGGCTGGACCGCAACCACATCTGCTATTGCCGATACTGCGTCGACGGGTTCCGGCGGACGAACGGGCTGGACCTGCCGCGGCGGGTCGACTGGGACGATCCGACGTACCGGGCCTGGATCAGGTGGAGCTACGCGAGCCGGCTCGCGGTCTGGGACCTGAACAACGAGTGGACCACCAAGGCCGGCGGCCCGGACTGCCTGTGGATCGGCATGAACGGCGGCCGGGTGGAGGACCAGTCGGTCCGGCTCCGCGACTACAAGGCGATCGGCGAGCGCAGCCCCATCGTGTTCCTCGACTCGCAGCGCCGCTCCGTCGCCAAGGGGTTCCAGGCCAACGCCGACAGCGGGAAGCTCATCCACGACCTCGTCGGCTGGGACACCATGGTCCCGGAGAGCACGGCGCTGTACAACGCGGGCGAGCCGACGTTCCGGCTGGGCAGCAAGCCCGCGGCCGAGGCCCGGATGTGGGCCCTCGAAGGGTTCGCCGCGGGCATCCAGCCCTGGTGGCACCACATCGGCGCCTACCATGAGGACCGGCGCCAGTACCGCACCGCGGAATCGCTGTTCCGGTGGCACGCCGCCAACGAGCGCTACCTCGTCGACCGGTCGCCGGTCGCGACCGTCGGAGTGATCTGGTCGCAGGACAACGTCGACTTCTTCGGCCGGGACGACGCCGATCAGCAGACCGCCTCTCCCTACCGCGGCATCGTCAACGCGTTGCTGCGGGCCCGGATCCCCTATCGGGTCATCCACGCCGACAACGTGGACCGCGAGGCGGCGGGTCTCTCCGCTCTGGTCCTCCCCAACGTCGGGGCGCTGTCCGACGACCAGTGCGCGCAACTGCGCCGGTTCGCCGACGGCGGCGGCGGGATCTTCGCCACCGGTGAGACCAGCCGGTACGACGAGAACGGGACTCCCCGCGACGACTTCGGTCTTGCGGGCCTCTTCGGTGCGCACGCGACCGGGACGCACCACGGGTCGCCGTCGGTACCCGAGGCGACGTGGGCGTCCTGGAGCCGGCACACCTATCTGCGGATCAGTCCGGAGCTCCGGGCCGATGTCGACGGCCCGATCATCGGCACCGAGCCGGTCGTCGATTCGGACCGGCACCCAGTTCTCGACGGCTTCGGCGACACCGACATCCTGCCGTTCGCCGGGCGGCTGGAGGTGGTCCGGACCGACGACGGGACGGAAGCGCCGCTGACGCTGGTACCGCCGTTCCCGATCTACCCGCCGGAGAAGTCGTGGATGGCGGCTCCGCGCAGCGCCGTACCCGGGCTCGTCCTCAGGTCGGTGCCGGGCGGCGGCCGGATCGCCTACCTTCCGGCCGACCTGGATCGCTGCTACGACCGGGACAAGCAGCCCGACCACGGCCAGCTCCTGGCGGGCATCGTGCGGTGGGTGGCCGGCGACGACATCCCGATCACGGTGGACGGACCGGGGCGGCTCGACTGTCACGTCTTCGCCCAGGGTGCGACGCGGATCGTGCACCTCGTCAACCTCACCGGCGCCGGCGACGGGCCGATGGACCAGCATGTCCCCGTCGGCCCGCTCCGGGTGCGGGTGCGCGTGGCAGACTCGGTGGTGCCCGCAACGGCACGGCTTCTCGTCGCGGACACCGCCGCTCCGGCGGCTGCCGACGGGGAGTGGGTCGAGTTCGTCGTGCCATCCGTCACCGACCACGAGGTCGTCGTCCTGAACGGCTGAGTATTGCCGCATCGGCGCAGCACCCACACGATCACGCCATCGGGGGATGGCGCGACCGTGGTCAAGCGTTACCGCAGCGCTGACCGGGGCGAGCCGCACCGGGAATGGGATGCGCTCCGGCTGCTGCACCGCCATGCACCGGGGCTCGCACCGCGACCGCTCGACGGCGACCTCGACGGAAGGTCGCCGTGGGTCGCGATGCAATATCTCACGGGTGCTCCGCTGGGTGGCGTGCCGTTGACCGACCAGCAGGCCGGCGCCGTCGTCGAGTCTCTCGACCGCATGCACGCGAGCGTTCCCGCCCGCGAGCTACGGGCGCTGCCCCCGGACCGCGCCACTCCCCGGGTGCAGCTCGACCGGATCCGACCCCGTCTCGCAGCGCAGCCCCGCCCGGTGTCCGATCCGGTCGTGACGACGGCGTACGACACCGCGGTCCGCTGGTGCCGCGGCGCGGAAGCGGATCGGCTGGCCGGCGAGAGACACCGCACGGTGCTCGCCCGCGCCGATCACAACCTGCCCAACTTCCTCTGGGACGGCGAGCGGGTACGCCTCGTCGACTTCGAGGACTCCGGGCAGGGCGACCGGTGCACCGAGTTCGCGGAGCTCGTCGAGCACATCGCGGCCCGCAGCACGCCGGACCGGACCTGGGAGGCCCTGCTCGACGACCTCACCATGACACCCGCCGAGCGCCGTCGACTGCTGCTCGCCCGCCGGCTCGCGGCAATTTCGTGGTTCCTGCTTCTCCTTCCCGGGCAGGCCGCCGCCGGTCGTAACCCGCCCGGCAGCCTGCAGGCCCAGGCCCTGCGGTTGCTCGGTCTGATCTGAGCCGCGTGGTCAGGCCTTGAGGGGAAGGCCGCGCGCGATGAGATCCTGCCTCAGGTGCGCGGCGCCGGTGAACCTGATCGCCTGGAATCCGAGTCGTGCCGCCGCGACGGCGTTGTGCTCGGTGTCGTCGATGAAGACGGTGCTCGCGGGCACGAGCCCGTAGCGGTCGGTGAGGATCTCGAAGATCCGGGGGTCGGGTTTGGTCACGCCCTCGTATCCGGAGATGACCTGGCCGGCGAAGTGGTCTTCGAGGAAAGGGAACCGTTGCTGGGCCATCGGATAGACCTCGCCCGGCCAGTTGGACAGCAGGTACAGCGGGATTCCAGCCGACTTGAGGTCGGCGGCGATGACCACGGTCTCCTCGATGGCGCCGGCCCACGTCTCGTCGAAGCGCTTGTGCCAGGCGGAGATCAATGCCGCATGTTGCGGGTACTGCGCCACGAGCTCGGCTACCCCTTGCTCCATCGGGTAGCCGGCGTCGTGGCGGGTGTGCCATTCCTGCGTGCAGACCGTCGCGAGGAACTCCTCCATCGCCGACTCGTCGTCGATCAGCTTGCGGTAGAGGTGGCGGTAGTTGGCGTCGACGAGCACGCCGCCGATGTCGAAGACCACGGCGTCGACCGCGGCAGGTGCGGCGGCGGATGAACTCACGCCCGCCATTCTTCGCTATGCGGGGGCGGGGACGGCGCCGGGGACTTGCACTGCTGCGAAGAGTCGTTCGGCGACCGCGCCGTCACCAGTGAGGGTCACCGCGCCGCCCGCGAGTTCGCCGAGCAGCGGTCCGTTGCCGAGCAGGTCGCGGAACGTGCGGGCGTCGGTCGCGATGGTGGCGTCCGGATCGGCGGCCGACCCGCGCTCGACGCTGATCGCGCCTCCGGTCACGCGTACGGCGAACCGGTCGTCGTCGAAGCGCACCTCGTAGGTGGCGTCCCAGTCGGTGGCGTCGGTGGTGAAGTAGGTCCGCAGCGCAAGGACGATCGAGTCGACGCTGACGTGGCCCGAGCCGTCGAGCAACGGCGAGCGGACACCCCAGGTGCCCAGCGCGAGCATGATCGGCTCGAGTTCGCGGCCCCACTCGGTCAGCTCGTAGACCCACGCCCGGGCCGGCGGTCCCATCCGGCGCCGGCGTACGACGCCGACCTGCTCTAGCTGGCGGAGCCGCTCGGACAGCACGTTGGGGCTCGCGCCAGCCAGCCCCGCGTCGAGGTCGGAGAAACGCTTGGGACCGAGCAACAACTCGCGGACGACCAGCATCGCCCAGCGTTCACCGACGAGGTCCAGCGCATGCGCCATGCCGCACGCCTCGCCGTAGGTACGACTCGTCATGACGTGACCCTACCCCATCGATCGATTCTTTCGCAGTAACTACTTGCAAATTAGGAGTAGAGCCTCCTACGGTGCTATCTGTCCCTGACGGTAGAGGCAACGGAGGCGGTCATGACAGCACGATCCACCAGTCGCTGGGTCCTCGGACTCGCCTCCGTAGCGTCGTTCATGGTGGCGCTCGACATCCTCGTCGTGACCACGGCGCTGACCACCATCCGGCAAGCGCTGGGCGCGTCGGTCGAGTCGCTGGAATGGACGGTCACCGCCTACAACCTGACCTTCGCGGTGCTGCTGATGATCGCCTCGGCGCTCGGTGATCGATACGGACGGCGGCGCCTGTTCGCCGCCGGCATCGCGCTGTTCACCCTCGGGTCGGCGATCTGCGCCGCCAGTCCGGACGCGAGAGTGCTCGTCGTCGGGCGGTCTGTGCAGGGTGTCGGCGCCGCTGTGGTGTCGCCATTGGCGTTCGCGCTCGTGGGCGCGGCCTTTCCGGCCGAGCGACGCGGCCGGGCGCTCGGACTGGTGGCCGGGGTGACCGGCCTGGCCACGCTCGCCGGGCCCGTGATCGGAGGAGTGATCAGCGCGACGATCGGCTGGAATTGGATCTTCTGGATCAACGTGCCGATCGGCCTGATCAGCGTTCCACTCGTCCTGTCCCGGATCGAAGAGAGCTACGGCGCGGCCCGTCGGCTCGACGTACCCGGCCTCGTCCTCGTCACCGGTGCCTGCCTTGGTCTGGTCTGGGGGCTGGTGCGCGCCGCCGGCGCCGGGGTGGGCGGCGGCGAGGTGGCAGCCGCGCTCGTGGCCGGTGCGGTCGCTGCCGTCGCGTTCGTGGTCCGCGAGCGACGCGCACCTGAGCCCATGCTGCCGATGCGGTTTTTCCGCATCCGGGCGTTCGCGGCGGGCAACGTCGTCACCATGCTGCACTCGGCCGTCATCATGGGGACCGTCTTCTGGATGGCGCAGTTCCTGCAGTCCGGGCTCGGCTACGGGCCGCTCGGTGCCGGCCTGCGCATGCTGCCCTGGACGGGCACCATGCCGGTCGTCGCCCCGCTGGCCGGAGCCCTCGCCGACCGGTTCGGAAACCGGGTGGTGATGGTCGGCGGGCTGACGCTGCAGGGCGCGGGGCTCGCCTGGCTCGCGGTGGTGGCCGCGCCGGGTCTCGCGTATCCAGTCATGGTTCCGGCACTGGTGATCGCCGGGATCGGCGGTTCCGCCGTGTTTCCCGCCGTGCAGAGCGCGGTGGTCGGCGCGGTAGGCCCGGCAGCGGTCGGGCAGGCGGCGGGCGCCAACAGCATGCTCCGCGAGGTCGGCGGCATGATTGGCATCGCGGTCCTCAGCGCGGTCTTCGCCGTCGTCGGCGGGTTCGCCTCGGCGCGTGTCTTCAGCGACGGCTTCGGCGCGGCGATCGGCGTGGCGAGCGGGCTCGCCTTCGCCGGTGCATTGGCGAGCATCGTGGTTCCCCGACCGCGCGCCGTACCCGCGCCGACGGCGGATCCGGCTGTCGTCGCTACCCCGGCGTCGTGAGTGGTCGCCGGCCGGCGAACCCGAGGTCGAGCCGGTGATACCACTCCAGCCCCGCGTCACCTTCCAGCCAGCACAGCAACACCGGTACATCGTCCAGCTCGGCCGGAAAGTCGAGGAGCAGCGGGGCGAAGCCCTTCAGCTCGACACCGGTCTGCTGGATCCCGGTCATCAGCTCGTCCAGCCTGGCCTGCGCCGCCTTGAACTCCGGCAGCCCGCCGAGCGGCGTCGGCGCCTGCCCGGGGCCGAGCGAGGCGGCGAGTTCGGCCGCATCGGCCCGGATGACCACGAACTCGTCGAGGGTAGGTCGAAGGCCGGCGAGCTCAGCCCGCGCCTCCGCCACGTCGAACAGCGCCATACCCAAAGCCTCCCATCCGGAGCCCGGCCGGTCACCGGTAGGCGCGCGCCTGGATCTCGAAGAGCTCGGCGTACAGGCCGTTGCGGGCCATCAGGTCGGCGTGGCTGCCGGTCTCGACGATCCGGCCGCCGTCGAGTACGACGATGAGGTCGGCCATCCGCACGGTGGAGAACCGGTGCGACACCAGCAACGTGATCGCGCCGCTCGCCGCGCGCAGCTCCTGCGCGGCGCGGGTCCAGCTCTCGAAGAGCCGGTGCTCGGACTCCGCGTCCAGGGCCGCCGTCGGCTCGTCGAGGAGGAGCAGCAGCGGCCGGGTGCGCATCATCGCCCGGCCGATGGCGAGCTTCTGCCACTGCCCGCCGGACAGCTCGACGCCGCCTGGCCAGCTCGGCCCGAGCTGCGTGCGCAGGCCGTCCGGCAACGACGCCAGCACGTCCTCCGACGCCGCCCGCTCCAGCGCCGCACCGGCGGCCGACGCATCGTCCACTACGGAGAGATCGCCGATACCGATCGTCTCCTGCGCGACGAACTCGAACCGGGCGTGATCCTGGAAGCCCGCCGAGATCCGCTCCCGCCACCGCACCGGGTCGATCCGGGCGAGGTCCGTGTCGTCGACCCACATCTGCCCGCCGGACGGCCGGTAGAGCCCGGCCAGCAGCTTGACGAGGGTCGACTTGCCCGCGCCGTTGTCGCCGACGAGGGCGACGGTCGATCCGGCCGGCAGCAGCAGGTCGACGCCGTGCAGGGTGTCGGTCTCCCGGCCGGGGTAGCGGTAGGAGACGTCCTGCACGCGGATACCCACGTCGAGACGATCCGGCGCAGCGTCGTCGGCGGAACGTCCGCCGGTCGCCCCGGCGGCGACCTGTTCGAGGTGGACGAACCGGCCGGCCGCGATCAGGGTCCGGATCAGCCACTGCCCGAGCTCGGCCGAATTGGAGACCAGCGTTAGCACTTGACCTGCGAGCACGGCGACGAGAAGTACGTCGCCGACACTCGTCCGGCCGTCCACCGCGCGTTGGGTGACCAGCACGATCGCGCCGATGTAGCCGACCAGGAAGGTGAACCGGGTCGCGAAGCGGATCGCCTCGCCCTGCGCCTGGAGTCGGGCCTGGATCCGGCGTACGTCCCGCTGCGCGTCGTGGAACCGACCCAGCAGTTCATCTCGCAGCCGGAACAGTCGGATCTCCTTGGCCGCTGCGCTGCCGGTGACCAGGTGGAACAGCGACGCGCCCCGCCGCAACGGATCGGCGGCCAGCTCGTTTCCGCGGTTGTAGAGCCCGCTCGCCCGGCCGCTGAGGAGCAGGGACGGCAGCCCGAAGAGTGGCAGCAGCAGGAGCACCGGATCGACCGCCGCGAGCAGGACGATCGTGATGACGATGCGGAGCAGCGTCTCGGCGGCATTGACCAGCGCAGGTATCACGTTGCCGAACGCCCACGAATCATCCTCGAGCAGCTCCAGCTGCATCAGGTGCGCCGGCGTCTCGTGGATCTCGAGAGTCGGAGTCCGGCCGACCACTTCCAGCAACCGCCGCTCGATCAGGTGGTGGGCGTGGTCGTTGAGGGTCATCTGCACCCGCGAGACCGCGTAGTCAAGTCCGGCGAGTGCGGCGACCGACACGGCGATCGCCGAGGTGGCGAGCACCGCTTCGGCGAGGTGATGCCCCGTCACGGCGTCGACCAATAGTTTCAGCCACACCGCGAACAGCGAGCCGACGACCGCCACGGCGGCGTGCAGCACCAGCGTCAGGACGCAGCGGCGGCGGTCGGCCGCCCACGCGAAGCCGAACATCGTCCGGGCGACCTGCAGCCGGCCGACGCCCGCGGCGGAATCAGCCACTGTGATCACCGACGTAACGGTCGGCCTGCAACCGGAACATGTGCGCGTAACGGCCGCCCGCGGCGACGAGGTCGGCGTGGCTGCCGTCCTCGACCACGCGGCCGGCATCGAGGACGACGATCCGGTCGGCCCGCCGTACCGTCGAGAATCGGTGGCTGATCAGAACCGTCGTCAAGCCGCGGGTCAGATCCAGGAACCGGTCGAAGAGATCCGCTTCGGCGCGGACGTCGAGGTGCGCGGTCGGCTCGTCCAGCACGAGCACCCGCGCACCGCCTTCGACCGCCATCAGGGCCCGGGCGAGCGCGATCCGCTGCCACTGCCCGCCGGACAGGTCGACGCCACCGTCGAACCGCCGCGACAGCGTGGTGTCCAGCCCGCGGGGCAGGCCGTCGACCAGCGCCTTCGCGCCGGCACTGTGGGCAGCCGCCTGCACGCGCGCGTCGCTGCCGGGGTCGCCGAGCATCTCCACCGCGCCGAATCCGACGTTCTCCCGGGCCGGGAGCTCGTAGTGCACGAAGTCCTGGAAGATCGCGCCGACCGCGCGCCGCCAGCTCGCGGTGGTCAGGGCGGACAGGTCGGTGCCGTCGACCGTGATACGGCCGCGCTGCGGGTGACACAGGCCGGTGAGCAGCTTGACGAGCGTCGTCTTGCCCGCGCCGTTGATGCCGACGACCGCCAGCGACGTCCCGGCCTCGATCTCGAGGTCGAAGTCGTCGTAGACCGGCTCCGACCGGCCCGGGTAGGTGAAGGACAGGTGCTCGAACCGGATGCTGCGCGCCGGCAGCGCGTCGGCGGTGCGTCCGGCGACCTCACCGGGCCGGTCGGCCACCATGTCCTGCAGCGCGTGCACCTCCGGCACCGGTACTGCGCCGTTCTCGATCCAGATGTCGCCCTGCTGGCTGGCGAGCAGTGCCATACCGAAGATGGCCTGCGTGGCGACCGCGAGACCGCCGAGCCCCAGCGA
This sequence comes from Mycobacteriales bacterium, assembly GCA_036497565.1. Lineage (NCBI taxonomy): Bacteria > Bacillati > Actinomycetota > Actinomycetes > Mycobacteriales > Mycobacteriales bacterium. The sequence continues at coordinate 8,028 of DASXJE010000291.1, read as the reverse complement.
CCCGGTCCACGCGCTGCGTACGACGAGCGCAGTCGCCCCGGCGTTGCCGAGGAACAACGCGGTGCTCCATGCGGCCATCACCCGATGGTCGGCCCGGCGGGCGCGCTGCAGCTCGGCCATCACCTGCCGCCACTGGCCGGTGAACCGGTCGGCGATCCACTCGACCAGTCCGAAGATCCGCAGCTCCTTCGCCCAGTCCGGCATCGTGCCCAGCCGTTTCAGGTAGTCCGCACGGCGCAGGGGCTCCGCCCAGAAGGGATTGGCTCGGTAGTAGCTCGCCTGCAGCGCGCGGCCGAAGAGCACCCACAGCAGCGCCAGCGGAATTGCCGCGTAGGGGAAGTAGACGGCCAGCAGGACCGCCGACGCCGCACCTTGCGAGAGGGTCTGCCACTTCGTGCTCAGGCCGGAGACGAGCTCGCCCGGTCCGTACGCCGCCATCTTCCGGGCCCGGTCGAGTGCCGCCGCCTTCTCCGGGTCGTCGAAGAGGTCGAGGTCGGGCCAGTCCATGGCCGCCGCCATGATCGCGCCGAGCAGGTGCGCGTCGAACCGCCGGTAGAGATCGTTGGAGGTGACCGCCTTGACGCTGCTGACGAGCTCCTGCACGACGAGTACGACGCCGATCCAGACCAGGGTGAGCACGACGCGGTGCCCGCCGGCGGAGCCGAATCCGCCGCTCACGGCGGCCGGCAGCGCGCCGATCAGCACGCCGACGAGCGCGGCGAACGCGGCCGGCAGGGCGCCTTCGATAAGCGCGAAGGCGGCCAGCAACGCGGTACGGCCGGGAAACGCCTGAAACAACGTTCGCACGGCCGCCCGACGTGACGCGCGACGACTGCTCACAGCCGGCTAACTCTGCCTGGGTCAGCCGGCTCCGGCAACCGGGTTCCCGGTGGCTCCTAGTGCTGACCTGCCTCACCGTTATTCCCCTGGCGTCTTCGGGACCGCGTAGCGAAGCACCGTGGTCTCGCCCTCCACGTGGGAGGCGATCGCCTCCAGTCTGATCGGAGCGCCCCCGGCGCTCTCAAAGAAGCGAACGCCCCCGCCGACGAGGACCGGAGCAATGTGCACGATGATCTCGTCCAGCAGCCCGGCCTCGAGACACTGCCGGGCGACATTGGCGCCAAGGATGACCACATTCGCGCCATCCGCGGCCTTCTTGGCAAGTGTCACCGCCTCCTCGATCCCCATGTCGAGGAACTGGCCGGTCACACCCTTCACGACCGGGGGCTGCGCCGGCGGATCATGGCGCAACACAAAGAACGGCCCGCGAAAGGCGCCTCCGTAGAAGCCCGGTTGCAGGCGATCCTCGACATCCTGCGTACGCCGGCCAACCAGCAACGCTCCCGTCGATCGAACAACCTCGTCGGCGGTCTCGCCTGACCCGCCATCGACGTCGAAAACCCACCCCATGTCATCGTCCGGCCCCGCTATGAAGCCGTCCAGACTCAACGGCGTGTGCCAGAGCACCTTCCCCATCCTCGCTCACCCTTCTTAAAGCAGGTACAACCCTGTCGACCGGGATCATCCCCAAAACTCATCGGCGTTCGACGTGGTCGTCGGCGGGCGTGGGCAGGGCGAACGTTGCCTGCTGCGGCACTAGTAGGGCAGCGGCTGGGCCCAGGTCGTCAGGTCGGGCGCGATGTCCCCGGCCAGACCCGACTTCTCCATCTGCAGGGCTCGGATCGGTGCCCCGGCAGAAAGGTCGATGTCATCGAGCGAGAGCCAGGTCAGCGCCGGGCTGAGGCGTGACCAGAAGTAGTAGGTGCGGCTGGTGAGGTCGATCGCCGACATCCACCATGTCGGGTAGACGCTGAAGTCGTCGTACGGCGCTCCCGGCGGGACCGCCACGTTGCTGCCGATGTGGATGACGCCCGCGACGGCCTCGTCGACGTTCTGTGGCGGCGGCAGGTGCTCCAGGAAGTAGGTGGCGCGCACGAACCGGTCGGTGGACAGGATGTCACCGGGCAGCGGAAGGTCGCCGCCGAACGGCCGGTAGCGGTGCAGGTTGGCGAGCTGGTCGTCGAACAGCGGGTCGTTGGCCATCACGCCGAATTCCGCGCCGTGGTGGACGACGAGCTTCCCGTCGATCGCTTCGATGATCGCCGAGTCACCCGTCACGTCGTCGATCGCCAGGTGGCAGTTCAGGCGCTGGCCGCGCAACGGGTTCGAGGTGATCCGAATGCTCGACATGGCGTCGACCGCGTCGGCGACGGTGGCGAAGTTGTCGAGGACCCACTGTCCCCAATGGGTGTTCGCGACAGCCGGCCGTGCGTCGGGAGCGCCGAAGTCGGCGGCCTCGAGATACAGCAGATGCGCACCGAGTCCCTGGTCGTTCACGCCGTCCGAGGTACCCGCATCCCACATGCTCAGCCCGACGCTGCCGTACCGCGACTGCCAGCTCAACCCGTCGGGTACGCCGCCGCTACGGTGCATTCCGGCCGGAAGCGTCCAGAGCCGCGGCTCGTCGCTGACCTGCCAGTCCATGGTGCGGGAGACGACCTTGGCGACGTCGTTGTCCGACCAGAATATGCGCGTACACATCGGCGCCCCCAAAAGACACTTCGCCGTACCGCCGATACTACGTTCCGGTGCGGCCGCTCTGCGGTGCTTCCCGAGACGTCGCCGTCATGTAGCCGACGAGTCCCACGATGACGAGCGCCAGGACCAGACTGACCGGACCCGTTCCCAGATCGAGGCCGCCGCGCACGTGCGATACGCCGAACCAGTCCGCGAACGACGCCCCAAGTGGCCGCGTGATGATGTAGGCGAACCAGAACGCGAGGATCGAGTTGAGGCCGAACCATCGATACCCGACCGCCGGTACGGCGATCACCGCGGCGAACAGCACGCCCGAGGCGAGGTATCCGAGGTGCAGGGTGACGGCGGTCATGTCACCCGCGGCGGTGCCGAGCGCGAAGGTCGCCATCACGGCCGCCCAGTAGAAGACCTCGCGGCGAGGCGTGTCGATGCTGTGGATGGACAGCGTCTTCTCCGTGGCGTGCCAGACGATGAAGACCGTGGCGAGTACGACCGCGAAGAATGTGGTCGACACCAGGTAGGGGACACCGAACCCGACGTGGAGGACATCCGCGGCCATCGTCCCGAAGACCCCGACCATGGCCACGGCGAGCCAGTATTTCCACGGGACATAGTGCTTCGCCCTGAACTGGATGGTGATTGCAATGGCGAGCGCAACAGCGCCCAGTGCGACGGCGACCACCGGAGGAAGGCCGTGCACGAGGAAGTCCGAAGTGGACTCACCCATCGCGGTCGTCAGCGCTTTGGTGATCCAGAAGGCGACCGTCACCTCCGGAACCTTGACGGCCGCCCGACGAAGGGTGGCGGTTCCGCTGTCCCGTCGCGCTCGATCGGTGGTCATCGGGAGAGTGTCGCAGGCGAAGGAAAACACACGGTTAGAGCTCGACAAGACGTTCTTGGCGAAGCCTTGTGACGATCGCTATTCCCCTTGCAGAGCAGGCAATCCCGTGACCGACCGCGGTAGAGTGAAGCCAATCGCCAAGCCGCCCCACCGGAAGGAATAGCCGTGACCGACCTAGAGATTTCGAGCTCGGTCCGGCCGGCGTCGCGAGAGATGATGGAGCCCCGGCTGCGACTGAAGCTCGAGTTGCTCTTCGTCACCGGTCAGCAGATGCACGTCCGGGTCGCCGTTCCGTGCTCCGTCGCCGGACAGGAGTGGGGACCGGGCCCCTATGCCACTCTCGACGAGGTGCGGACCGCGCTACTCGCCCAGATCCGGGTGCGCGACCGGTGGGTGCTGGCCAGCAGCCCCGACGAGCCCGACCGGTCGGCCGGGTTCTTGTGCGGCGATCTGGTCGTGAACGCCGACAAGCTCCTGCACGCCGTGATCACGCCCGCGTAGTTCTGTTTCATCGACCCGGACGTGGAGGGCGGCCCCGGCCAGCCATGGGGAGGTGGCCGGGACCGCTGGTCACCTAAACTACTACAAGGAAGTAGTAGTTGCGAGTGGTCGGGAGAAGCTGAGTCAGGTCGTTACCCGGTGTCGCTCTGTCGGGTCACCGGCATCGGCTGCGCCGACCGGCGTCCCCGGATGAGGTTGCCGTGCGGTGGCCGGGTGGTCGAGCACCATCGCGGCGCCGACCATGACCGCTAGCAGCATCGTGCCCACGATCCAGCCACCGAAGACGTCGGTGACCCAGTGCTGGGACAGGTAGATCCGGGCGAAGCCTTCGATGTAGACCGCGACCCCGAAGAGGGTCCACACGCCGACACCGATCCGGGAGCGGTTGGCGTTGAAGTAGCGGAGCAGCAGGTAGATGGCCAGCCCGGCGACACACAGCAGGCGGGCGCAGCCGCCGGACGGGAACGTGCCCAGCGTGGTGGGCGGATGGCCCCGATGGGCAAGCAGTTTCAGGGTGTGCTGCATCTGATGCTCGAGCTCGTAGGCGACGACCATCAGCACCGCGGGGGTGAGCGCGGTGATTCCGCGCCGTCGGATCCACCACAGGACGGTGAGTACGACGGCCGCGACCACCGTGATGATCTGCGTCTCCCGGTTGTTGCCCATCTGGGTCAGTACCCGCATCGCCGGGCTGAGCCAGGAGACGTCGGCCCGCGGTCGGATCCACGCGAAGGCCGTGTGGTCGGCCGGGTCGAGTTCACGGGCGATGTAGCCGACGACCCAACCCAGCGCCCAGACGACGCCGGAGCCGGCGGCGATCGTGAGAACGAAGCCGGCGACCCGGCCGAACCCGCCGTAAACCCGGTCGGAGAACCGTGGCGGCCGACTCCGCCACCAGGACCCGGTGTGCGCACCCAGCCCCACGGCCGCGCCGACCGCCACCACGACGACGATGCCCGCGACGAAGAACCAACCCATCACCTGCACGAAAACCCCCTTGTGCAACGGACGCCGGTGCCCGTCACGATGTCTACTAGTGCTTGTGATGAGGTCCGAGTGCGACCTCGCCCGCATGCTGCGCCGTGGGACTGGGGTGGAAGCCGGGAACGGTGCGGCCGAGCCAGTCGAGGGCGCGGTTGAGCAGCGCTTCCCACACACTCGACCGGTGCCCGGCGTGGGTCAGGATGTCCGCGTTGATCGACGTGGGCGCGCGCGCCGCCGCGAGCAGTTTCTGGGTCGACGGAAACGACAGATCGTCGCGGCGGGAGCTCTCCAACCACAGCGCGACCGGCGGTGGGTTGCGCTTCGCCAGCGCGGGCAGATCGTAGTGCCCGGTGAGCCAGCTGTTGCGGGGGTACGGGTGGTAGTCACCGAACGAGGGGAGGAAGTAGCCGCCGAGGATGATGCCGGCGGAGTAGGTCTGCGGGTGCAGCATCGTCGACATCGCCGCGCACCACCCGCCCATCGACAGGCCGATCGTCGACCAGGACGTGCGGGCGGTCTGCACGCGGAAGTGTTGCTTGACCCAGGTGGGGATGTCCTGGGTGATCCAGGTTTCGATCTGCGCGGTGCCGCGGACGCCGTTGAGACATTCGGTGTCGACGTCGTTGGGGATCTCCAGCTGCGGCGCGACGATCATGGTGTCGGCGATCTTGCCCGCAGCGACCTGGGAGTCAAGGTGGGTGTTGAGGTGGATCGCGTCGATGCCCTGGAACGGTGCGCCGGGAAAGCCGTGGTAGGCCTCGAGTACAGGGTAGTGGTGGTCGACGTACCGCGCGTCGCCGTAGGTCTTGGGGAGTACGACGCCGACGGTGCCGGTGAGGCCGCTCCGCGGGCCGTGCACGGTGTAGGTACGGAGCCGGTCGGCGACCCCGGCTTCCGCCACGAGCTTGTCGTAGGCGAGGCGGGCCTTCACCCGGTGCCGGCGGGCGCGGCGGGGTGGGGTGGTGGGGATGGCTTTCGATCCGAACGTCTGCGCGGTGCTGCCGCCGCTGTGCTCGGCGGTAACTTTCGGGGGGCTGCTGAACAGGCTGCTGCCCAGGTCCGTCCAGTCTGCGTAGAACTGGTAGGTGTCGTTCAGGGCGGTGCCCGCGACCAGCAACACCAGGGCGTTGACGGTCAGCAGCAGCCCGGCCCGGGTCAGCAGAGCCCGCGCCTTCGCCGGTACGCCGTCCCGCCGCGCGTGCGGCCAACACAGCACGGTGATGACGAACGCCGCAATCGCGGCGCCCACCGTCAGGACGAAGAACCACGTTCCGGTCAGAGTCACCCGACATCCCTCACGACGAAAACAACGTGCGGTGGTCCGCGATCATCCCTCTACCAAAGGTCTTTGGGCCTTCCGGGGGACTACTGAAGAGGCGGCCGCGGGTCAACGCGCTCGAGTGCTGGAAGGACCATCGTGACCGTCGCTCCGACGCCCGGGCGGCCGTCGAGGTCCAGCCGACCGCGGTGCGCCTGCACCACCTCCCGCACCAGCGCCAGGCCGAGACCGAACCGCCGTCCATGGCCCGATGCCTGCTCACCGCGGCCGAATCGGCGCAGCAGAGTGTCGGCGATCTCGGGGTCCAGGCCCTCGCCGTCATCGGCCACCGTCAGGACCACCTCGTCGCCACGGCGTCGTACGCCGACCGTCACGTGACCTCCGGTTCGGTTATGGGCCAGCGCATTGTCGACCAGGGCACCCACGGCCCGGTGCAGAGACGAGCGGACCCCCGCGACCACCCCCTCATTCGGCGACGACGCCTCGAACCGGAGCTCGACCCCGAGTTCTTCTGCGTACGGAGCGAATGCGCGGACGACGTCGGCGCCCACCGCGGCCAGGTCGACCCGCTCCTGCCGGTCGGGTCGGTGTTGCAGCTCGGCCGAGAGCAGCAGATCCTCCACCACCTCGCCGAGCGCGCGGGTGTCCGCCACCAGTTCGCGTACCTGGTCGGTCAGGGCCGGATCGTTGTTCGCGCCGACGTGTCGGGAGAGGATCTGGGCACGGGTGTGCAGCACGGTCAGCGGCGTCCGTAGCTCGTGGCTCGCGTCGGCGACGAATCGCCGCTGCAGCGCGAGGGCGTCACCGAGCGGGCGGGTGGCGCGGCGCCCGATCAGGCCACCGATGACGGCGGCCCCCACGATGCCGATCACGCCCGCCAGCAGGAGTGCACGTCCCAGTCGGTCGCGTTCCTCGCCGAGCTCACCGGTGTTGAGTACGGCGACGAAGCGGGTGCCGTTCGCCCGGACCGACGTGAAGGCCTGATAGCTGTCCGAACCGACGGTGAACGTCGACCGGCCCAGACCGAACTTCGACGGGTCGAGCCCGGTGAGCCTCGCCGGCGCACCCGGACTGCGTTGTAGCCGGCCGTCCGCGGACCGCGCGAGCAAAACGACCCCGGCGGGCGGATCGGTGACGTCGTCGGCGGTCCTCGCGGCGGTACGCACCGTCTCCTGCACCCGTGCGGTCTGCGCCCGAGCATCGACGAGGAAGGCGATTCCGGCGACCGCGACGACGACGATCGCCACCGCGACCCCGGTCTGTACGGCGATTGCGCGCGTCGCCCGTCGCAGGAGCGCACGATCCGCCGGCGCTGCGCCCGACCGGTTCACCAGGTGCCCGCGCGGTAGCCGACGCCGTGCACCGTCGCCACTGCCTGTCGACCGAGTTTGCGGCGCAGGTAGTGCACGCATGCGTCGACGGCCGCCGGGCGCTCGGCATCGCCGAATGCGCCCTGCAGCAGTTCTTCGCGCGTGTAGACCCGGCTTGGCCGGCTGACCAGCATCCGCAGCAGCGCGCATTCCCGGTCGGAGAGACCGACGACGACGGTGCCGTCAGCCGACTGGACCCGGCGGTGGACGAGGTCGAGCCGGCCGGCGCCGAACGGGAGGGTGTCGGCGCGATCCGCATGCCGCCGGAGGAGTGCACGGAGCCGGGCGAGCAACTCGTCGATCTCGAACGGCTTGACCAGGTAGTCCTGCGCCCCCGCGTCCAGACCTTCGACCCTGTCGGCGAGCGTCCCCCGCGCGGTGAGGATCAACGCCGGCGAGCCGACCGACCGCGACCGGAGCCGGCCGAGCAGGTCGACCCCCTCGATCGCAGGCAGGCCCCGGTCGATCACCATCACGTCGAACGGGCGGGTCAGGCCGAGGTGCAGGCCGCGCTG
>DASXJE010000290.1 GCA_036497565.1 Mycobacteriales bacterium | reverse complement strand
CGCGAGGGTCTCCGGATTCGGGGTGTCCCACAGCTTGCGGTCGGCGGCCTCCAGCAACCGCTCGGTGATGCCGTGCAGCGCCCACGGGTTCGAGCGGGCGAAGAACTCGCGCATCTGCTCGTCGCGCACGTAGGTGTCGGCGAGCTTCTCGTACATCCAGTCCTCGACCACGCCGGCGGTGGCGTCGTAGCCGAACAAGTAGTCGACGGTCGCGGCCATCTCGAACGCGCCCTTGTAGCCGTGGCGTTTCATGGCCTCGGTCCACCGCGGGTTCACCACCCGGGCCCTGACGACGCGGGCGGTCTCCTCGGAGAGCGTTCGGGTGCGGACGGTGTCCGGGCGGGTGGAGTCGCCGATGTAGGCCCGCGGCGCCCGGCCGGTCAGCGCGCGGACCGTCGCGATCATCCCGCCGTGGTACTGGAAGTAGTCGTCGGAGTCGGCGATGTCGTGTTCGAGGGTGTCGGTGTTGTGGGCGGCCACGGCGATGCGGCGGTAGGCGACTTCCATCTCGCCGCGCGCCTCCCGACCCTCCAGGCCGCGGCCGTAGGCGAAGCCGCCCCAGGCGGCGTACACCTCGGCGAGGTCGGCGTCGTCGCGCCAGTTGCGGGCGTCGATCAGCGGCAGCAGTCCGGCCCCGTAGGCACCCGGCTTGGAGCCGAAGATCCGCGTCGTGGCGCGCCGCTCGTCGCCGTGCGCCGCGAGCTCGGTCTGCGCGTGGGCCCGGACGTAGTTCTGCTCGGCCGGCTCGTCCAGCCCGGCCACGAGGCGCACGGCATCGTCGAGCATGGTCACGACGTGCGGGAACGCATCGCGGAAGAATCCGCTGATCCGCACGGTGACGTCGATGCGCGGCCTCCCGAGGTCGGCGAGCGGGACCGGCTCCAGCGAGCTGACCCGGCGCGACGCCTCGTCCCACACCGGCCGTACGCCGAGCAGCGCGAGCACCTCGGCCACGTCGTCGCCGGAGGTCCGCATGGCGGCGGTGCCCCAGACGGACAGGCCGACCGAGTCCGGGTAGGAGCCGGTGTCGGCGAGGTAGTGCTCCAGCAGCGAATCGGCCATCGCCTGCCCGGTCTCCCAGGCCAACCGCGACGGGACCGCGCGGGGATCGACGGAGTAGAAGTTCCGGCCGGTGGGCAGCACGTTGATCAGTCCGCGTAAGGGTGATCCGCTCGGGCCGGCCGGGACGAAGCCGCCGTCGAGCGCGTGCAGGGTGCGGGTGATCTCGTCCGTCGTCGCCGCGAGCCGCGGCACGACCTCGGTCGCGGCGAAGGTGAGTACGTCGACGACCGCCGCGTTGTCCGTCCCCAGCGTCGCCGCGACGACGCCGGACACGGCCGCCGGATCCCAGCCCGTGGACTCCATCGCCTCGACCAGTGTCCGGGCGCGGGCCTCGACCGCGTCGGCGCTGCCCCGATCGCCGGTGACCTCGCCGGAACGTTCGACGTAACCGAGCGCCTCCCGCAGACCGGGCAGCGCCTGCTCCTGCCCGCCCCACATCTGCCGAGCCCGCAGCATCGCCAGCACGAGGCTCACCCGGGCCGGGCCGCTCGGCGCGACCCCGAGCACGTGCAGCCCGTCCCGGATCTGCGCGTCCTTGATCTCGCACAGCCAGCCGTCCACGTGCAGCACGAACTCGTCGAACTCGGCGTCATGCGGCCGATCCGCCAACCCGAGATCGTGGTCGAGCTTGGCCGCCTGGATAAGCGTCCAGATCTGGGCCCGGACGGCCGGCAGCTTGGCCGGGTCCATCGCCGCGATCTGCGCGTGCTCGTCGAGCAGTTGCTCGAGGCGGGCGATGTCGCCGTAACTCTCGGCGCGGGCCATCGGCGGGACGAGGTGGCCGACCAGGGTGGCGTGCACGCGCCGCTTGGCCTGGGTGCCCTCGCCAGGATCGTTGACCAGGAACGGGTAGACCAGCGGAAGGTCGCCGATCGCGGCGTCGGCGGCGCACGCGGCCGACATCCCGGCGGTCTTGCCGGGCAGCCACTCCAGGTTGCCGTGCTTGCCGACGTGCACGACCGCGTGCGCGCCGAATCGCTCGCCCAGCCAGTGGTACGCCGCCAGGTAGTGGTGGCTGGGGGGCAGGTCGGGGTCGTGGTAGATCGCGATCGGATTGGCGCCGAAGCCGCGCGGCGGCTGCACCATCACCACCACGTTGCCGGCCCGCAGCGCGGCCAGCACGATCTCGCCGGCGGGGTCTCGGGAGCGGTCGACGAACAGCTCGCCGGGCGGCGGCCCCCAGTGCGCGACGACGGCGTCACGCAGTGCGGGGTCGAGGGAGTCGAACCACGCGGCGTACTCGGCGGCGGCGATGCGTACCGGGTTGCCGGCGAGCTGGTCCTCGGTGAGCCACTGCTCGTCCTGACCGCCCGCGGCGATGAGCGCGTGGATGAGGGCGTCGCCGTCCCCGACTGCTCCTGCCTCGGCCACACCGGGCAGCTCGCCGGGTCGGCCGATGTCGTAACCGGCGTCGCGCAGGGCCGCCAGCAGTCCGACGGTCGACGCCGGGGTGTCGAGACCGACGGCGTTGCCGATCCGGGCGTGCTTGGTCGGGTACGCCGACAGCATGAGTACGACGCGCCGCTCGGCCGGCGGGATGTGCCGGAGCCGCGCGTGCTTGACGGCGATCCCGGCGACCCGCGCGGCACGCTCGGGGTCGGGGACGTAGCTGGTCAGCCCGTCCGGCCCGACCTCCTTGAAGGAGAACGGGACGGTGATCAGCCGGCCGTCGAATTCCGGGATGGCGATCTGGGTCGCGGAGTCCAGCGGCGTCAGGCCCTCGTCGCTGTCGGCCCACTGCTCCCGCGAGCTGGTCAGGCACAGACCTTGCAGGATCGGCACGTCGAGCGCAGCCAGCGCGCCGACGTCCCACTCCTCGTCGCTGCCCCCGGCACCGGCCGCCGCGGGCAGCGAACCGCCGGCAGCCAGCACCGTGACCACGATCGCGTCGGCGGCCCGCAGCGTGTCGATCAGTGCGGGCTCGGCCGTCCGCAGCGAGGAGCAGAACACCGGCAGTGCGCGACCGCCCGCGGTCTCGACGGCGTCGGCGAGCGCATCGACGAAACCGGTGTTCCCGGCGACGTGGTGGGCCCGGTAGTACAAGATCGCGACGGTCGGCCCGGTCGAGGTCGGCTCCGCCGGACGGTCGAGCAGCCCCCAGGTCGGTGTGGCGACCGGCGGTTCGAAGCCCTCGCCGGTGAGCGCGATCGCGTCGGACAGGAAGCGGGCGAGCTGCGTCAGGTTCGCCGGGCCGCCGTGGGCGAGGTAGGCGTGCGCCTCGGCGACGATGCCGCCAGCGACCGTCGACAGCGCCATCAGCTCGGCGTCCGGCGACGCCTCACCGCCGAGCACGACCGTCGGTACGCCGGACGCCAACACCGCCTCGAGACCGTCCTGCCAGGCGCGCGGGCCGCCGAGGATGCGCACGACGACCGCAGTCGCACCGTCCAGCAACGGCGGGAGATCCTCGACGGCGAGGCGCGACGGGTTGCCCAGGCGGTAGTCGGCGTCGCTGGCCCGCGCCGACAGCAGGTCGGTGTCGGAGGTGGAGAGCAGCACGATCATGGTGGCTCCGGCTCGCGGGTACAGGGCGGACAGCCTCGCACACCGGCCGCCGCCGGGCGGCCCTGGCCGGGTCAGGGCCTGACGTACGATCCGCCCGTGCGAATCCCGGCTTCTGCTCCCGGCCACGCCGCGCCGGACCGTTGCCCGGGTGCGTTGCGGCTCGTGGCGGCCGCCGACGGCTACCTGGCGCGGGTCCGTCTGCCCGGCGGCTTCGTCTCCGGCGAGCAGCTGCGGGTGCTGGCGCGGCTGGCTGTCGAGCTCGGTGACGGCCGCATCGAGCTCACCTCGCGGGGCAATGTGCAGCTGCGGGCACTCGCCGCCGACGCCGCCGACGTACTGACTGCCGAGCTCGACTCCGCCGGACTGTTGCCGTCGCTCCGCCACGACCGGGTGCGCAACATCCTCGCTTCGCCGCTCGCCGGACTCGACGGAGGGCCGGACCTGGACCCGCTGGTGCGGGCACTGGATGCGGCGCTGTGTTCCCGGCCCGGACTCGCCGATCTGCCCGGCCGGTTCCTGTTCGCGATCGACGACGGGCGAGGCGACGTCGCCGGGCTCGGCGCCGACGTCGTCGCGCGACTAGGCGCGGACGGCGCGAGCGTCAACGGGCTGACCACTGCCGACGTGGTCGCCGTGATGATCGCGTTCGCCGAGGCATTCATGGCAGATCGGGCGGCCCACGGCGGCGCAGCATGGCGCATCGCCGACCTCCCCGGCGGCGCAGACCGCATCCGGACGGTCGTCGCCGGGCGGCTCGGACTCGACGCGGCGGGTGTCGCGCCAGCCGTTGCGGCGACGTCGGCGCGGCCGGTCGGACCTGTCGGGGGAAGCGCCGCGGTCCTGCTCGCCCCGCTCGGCCGGCTCGACGCGCGCCAGCTGAGCTGGCTCGCCGACCGGGTCGCCGTCCGGCCGGCTCGGATCACCCCGTGGCGCAGCGTCGTCGTACCGGACCTGACCGACGTGGCTGCAGCCTTGGCCGAGGCCGCCGGGCTCGGGTTCGGTGTCGACGCCGGCTCGCCCTGGCTGCGGGTGACCGCGTGCGCCGGTCGGCCGGGCTGCGCGAGCGCGCTGGCCGACGTGCAGGCGGACGCCGCGGCGTTCGCGGCTCGGTGGCCGGAGCGCATCGTGCACGTCAGCGGCTGCTCCCGGCACTGTGGCCGCCCCGCCGGCACCGAGATCGACGTGACCGCCACCGGTCAGGGGTACGACGTTGCCCCGGTCTGACTACGTGCGCGATGGCGCGGAGATCTACCGCCGCTCCTTCGCCACGATCCGCGCCGAAGCCGACCTCGCCCGCTTCCCGGCCGAGGTGGCCCAGGTTGTCGTGCGGATGATCCATTCCTGCGGCATGGTCGACCTGCCCGCCGACGTCGCCCACAGCGACGGCGTGGTGAAGGCGGCCCGCGCCGCGCTGCATGACGGCGCCCCGATCCTGTGCGACGCCCAGATGGTGACTGCCGGCATCACCCGCTCGCGGCTGCCCGCCGGCAACGAGATCATCTGCACGCTCGGCGACCCCGCCGTCCCCGACCTCGCCATCGGTCTCGGCACGACCCGCTCGGCCGCAGCGCTCGAGCTGTGGGGTGAGCGGCTGGACGGAAGCGTGGTGGCGATCGGCAACGCACCCACCGCGCTGTTCCGGTTGCTGGAGCTCCTCGACGCCGGAGCTCCCCGACCCGCCGCGGTGATCGGCATCCCGGTCGGCTTCGTCGGCGCGGCCGAATCCAAGCAAGCGCTGGCCGAGTCCGACCTGGACTACCTGGTGGTCCACGGCCGGCGGGGCGGCAGCGCGATGACCGTGGCCGCCGTCAACGCGATCGCGAGCGAGCGCGAATGACCGGCGTGCTGTACGGCGTCGGGCTCGGCCCGGGTGACCCCGAACTGGTCACCGTGAAGGCGGCCCGGCTCATCGCCGCCGCCGATGTCATCGCCTATCACTCGGCCCGGCACGGACGGTCGATCGCGCGCGCGATCGCCGCGCCGTACCTGCGCGGCGATCAGGTCGAGGAGCAGCTCGTCTATCCGGTCACGACCGAGACGTCGACCCACCCCGGCGGGTATGAGGGCGCGATCGAGGAGTTCTACGAGCGGGCCGCCGACCGGCTGATGTCGCACCTGGCTGAGGGCCGCGACGTGGTGCTGCTGGCCGAGGGCGATCCGCTCTTCTACAGCAGCTACATGCACATGCACAAACGGATCAATGGCCGATTCGCGACGGAGATCGTCCCCGGTGTCACGTCGGTCAGCGCGGCGAGCGCGGCACTTGCCATGCCGCTGGTCGAGGGCGACGACGTGCTCACCGTGCTGCCCGGCACGCTCGGTCAGGATCAGCTCGCCGAACGGTTGAGGACATCGGACGCCGCCGCGATCATGAAGGTCAGCCGGAGTTTTGCGGTGGTCCAGCAGGCGCTGAAGGAGTCCGGGCGGCTGGAGCACGCCCGTTACGTCGAACGCGCCTCGGGGGATCAGCAGCTCACGCAGCCGGCCGGTGACGTGGACCCGGCCTCCGTCCCGTACATGTCGCTCGTCCTCGTGCCCGGCACGGAGGCGGCAAGGCAGGCTGACGTGGCGCGGACGGGCGAGTCGCCTGCGTCTGAGATCGGACGGGTGGATGTCGTCGGCCTCGGCCCGGCCGGGCGCGACTGGCTCACCCCGGAGGCGATGGCCGTGCTCGCCGCCGCCGACGACATCGTCGGCTATGCGACGTACGTCGACCGGGTCCCGATCAATCCGCGCCAGCGGCGGCACAGCACCGACAACCGGGTCGAGGCCGAACGCGCCGAGTTCGCCCTTGATCTGGCGTTGCGGGGGCGGCGGGTCGCGGTGGTTTCCTCCGGCGATCCTGGGGTCTTCGCGATGGCGACCGCCGTGCTGGAGGTCGCCGCCGCGCACGAGCGGTTCGCCGACCTACCGGTCGACATCGTCCCGGGAGTGACGGCGGCGCAGGCCGTCGCCGGACGGGCCGGCGCCCCACTCGGACACGACTACGTCGTCCTGTCGCTCTCGGACCGGCTCAAGCCGTGGGACGTCATTGCCCGCCGCTTGGAGGCGGCGGCCGCCGGCGACTTCGCCATCGCGATCTACAACCCGGCGTCGGCATCGCGCCGACGTCAGCTGGCCGACGCCCGCGACCTGCTGCTGAGCCACCGCGACGCACAGACGCCGGTGGTGATCGGTCGCGCCGTCGGCACCGACGAGCAGCAGATCACCGTCACCACGCTCGGCGACCTTGACCCGGAGCAGGTCGACATGCGCTGTCTACTCATCGTCGGCTCCAGCCAGACCTGCCTCGTGCAGGCCGGCTCGGGGCCGGCCCGGGTCATCACTCCGCGGCGCTACCCGAGCTGACCCAACGCAGCGCCTCGGCAGCTGTCGTCACGACCGTGCTGCCCGGTGGCACCGGCGGCCGCTGGACGACCACGACCTCGACGCCCGCCTCACGCGCAGCCTGGAGCTTCGCCGCGGTCATCGACCCGCCGCTGTTCTTCGTCACCAACAGCCCGATCCCGTACGTCCGCATCAACTCGGACTCACCGTCGATGCGGTAGGGGCCGCGGTCGAGCACGAGCGTCATGTGTGGCGGCACTGGCGGGTCGGGCGGGTCGACCGTTCGTACGAGGAAGCGGTGCCGGTCGTCGCCGGCGAAGGCGGCGAGGTCGCGCCGGCCGGTGGTGAGGAACACGGCCTCGCCCGGCCATGCCTGCACGGTCGCGGCGGCCGCGGCGATGTCGGCCACCGGCTGCCAGGACGGGTCGAGATCCCACTCGGGGCGGCGGAGTACGAGCCGTGGCACGCCCACGGCGGTGGCGGCCGCGGCGGCGTTCGCGGTGATCGTCGCGGCAAAGGGATGCGTGGCGTCAATGACGGCACCGATGTGCT
Source organism: Mycobacteriales bacterium (assembly GCA_036497565.1). NCBI lineage: Bacteria > Bacillati > Actinomycetota > Actinomycetes > Mycobacteriales > Mycobacteriales bacterium. The sequence continues at coordinate 15,532 of DASXJE010000290.1, read as the reverse complement.
CGTCGCGCAGGAACGTGGACAGTCCGGCTGCACCCCCGAACCCGCCGGTTCGTACCGGTCCCGCGGGCAGCCGCGGCTGCCGCACCTGTCCGGCCAACGAGGAGAGGATGTCCACCCCGGCCGCGGTCAGGTCGGCGGCCAGCTCGCGCGCCTCACTTGTCCCGCCGAGGATGAGGATCCGCACCCGGCCGAGACTAGCGACGGCGTACGGGACACTGGCGGGATGCGTGAGCTGCTCGTCATCGGCATCGGGCCGGGTCATCCGGACCAGATCACGGTCCAGGCCGTGCAGGCCCTCAACCGGGTCGACGTGTTCTTCTTCTTCGACAAGGGTGACCGGAAGTCCGGGCTGAATGCCGTCCGCGACGAGATCCTGCGCCGCCACGTCCCGGCGCCGCGCTACCGGGTCGTCGAGATCCCCGAGCCGGCGCGGGACCGGTCCCCGTCCCTGACGAGCGAGGGTTACCAGGGTGCCGTGGGGGACTGGCACGATGCCCGCGCCGAACTCCTCGAGACGGCGATAGCGACGGAGCTGGGCGAGAACGCCGTCGGCGCGCTCCTGGTCTGGGGTGACCCGTCGGTGTATGACTCCGCCCTTCGGATCGTCGACCGCATCCTCGCCTGCGGCGCGGTCACCTTCGACTACTCCGTCGTCGCCGGCGTGACCAGCGTGCAGGCACTCGCCGCGGCGCACCGGATCCCGCTGAACCGCGTCGGTGAGCCGATCCACATCACACCGGCCCGTCGGATCACCGACGGCCTGCCCAGCGGCATGGACAGCGCCGTCGTGATGCTCGACCCCGGGTTCGCCGCGGGCGACCTCGACGACCCGACCATGACGGTGTTCTGGGGCGCCTACCTCAGTACGCCGGACGAGGTCCTGATCTCCGGACCGCTGTCCGACGTCGCGCCCCAGATCGCGGTGAGGCGGGCGGAGTTGCGCGCCGAGCACGGCTGGATCATGGACACCTACCTGCTGCGCCGCGACCAGCCCGACTCAGGCACTTAGGCTGCGCGTGCGGCCGGCCGAGTAGAGGTGGCTGTCGCAGAACCCTTCGGCGGCGAGCACCTTGCCGACGATGATCACCGCGGTGCGCTTCACGGATGCGTCGAGCACCTGCGCTGCGATGTCGCCGAGGGTGCCCCGCAGGACGAGTTCGTTGTCCTGGCTGGCGTATGCGATGACCGCGACCGGGCAGTCGCGGCCGTAGTGCGGTGCGAGCTGAGCGACGACGTCCTCGATGCGCTGCACCGCCAGGTGCAGCACCAGGGTCGCGCCCGTTGCACCGAGGCTGGGCAGGTCCTCGCCCGGCGGCATCGGCGTCGCGCGGTGCGCGATCCGGCTCAGCACCACCGTCTGTCCCACGCCGGGGACGGTCAGCTCACGCCGAAGGGCCGCGGCGGCTGCGGCGAATGCGGGTACGCCGGGGGTGATGTCGTAGTCGATGCCGGCCTGGTCGAGGCGGCGGACCTGCTCCGCGACGGCGCTGTAGACGGCCGGGTCGCCCGAGCACAACCGGACGACGTCCAGCCCGGCGGTATCCGCCTCGGCGATGGCGTCGATGATCTGGTCGAGGTTGAGCTCAGCCGTGTCGATCAGGCGGGCGCCGGGCGGGCAGTGCGCAAGAACCTCCGCGGGCACGAGGCTGCCGGCGTACAGGCACACCGAGCACTCCGACAGCAGTCGCTGGGCGCGAAGGGTGATCAGATCCGCGGCGCCGGGTCCGGCACCGACGACGTGGACGGTCATGTGCCCTCCCGAGGCGCGGTCTTGCGGACGGACCATTGCACGACCGGGAGCGCCGGCCGCCAAGTGGTGAAGCTACCGAGCGGGTCGGCGCGCTCCACTCCGATCCGGGTGAGGCTGCCGCCGAGGCGCCGCTGCCATTCGACCAGCGCGTGTTCGCCCTCGATGGTGACGACGTTGGCAACCAGCCGTCCGTAGGGTTTGAGTGCGTCCCAGCAGGTCTGTACGACTCCCTCGGCGGTGATTCCTCCGCCTACGAACACCGCATCGGGTCGGGGCAGGTCGCTCAGTGCATCGGGTGCCGACCCGGCGACGGCGACCAGGCCAGGCACGCCGAGGGCGGCGGCGTTGCGGACGATCCGGTCCCGGCGCTCGGCTCGCGGCTCGATTGCCATCGCGCGGCAGGCGGGGTGGGTGCGCATCCATTCGATGCCGACGCTGCCCGACCCAGCGCCGACATCCCACAACAGCTGCCCCGGCACCGGCGCCAGCGCGGCGAGGGCCAGTGCGCGGATCTCACGTTTGGTGATCTGCCCGTCCTGCTCGAAGGCGTCGTCCGGCAGTCCCGGCGTACGCGGCAGGACTGCGGCGTCGGAACCGGTCCGGCACTCGATCGCCACGATCGCCAGCCGGCTATGGGGTTGATCGTCGGCCGGTCGCACGATCTCGTCCGTACTCCCGAGATCGGCCAGAACTGTGACCGGGCTGGAGCCGAAGCCACGTCCGTCCAGCAGCGCACGGATGTCGACCGCCGCCGACGTCTCGGCGACGAGGGCGAGCACCCGCCGCCCTGGCTGCAGCACGGGGTGAAGGAGCGCGAGCGGGCGTCCGACCAGGCTCATCACGTCGACGTCGTCCAGCGGCCAGCCGAGGCGCGCCGCCGCCAGTGATACCGACGACGGGTACGGCAGGACGTCGACCCGCTCCGCGCCGAGGTGACGAACGAGGGTGGAGCCGATGCCGTGGAACATCGGGTCTCCGCTGGCCAGCACGACCGTGGCGGATCCGCGGTAGTCCTCGAGCAGGTCGGTCAGGGCAGGCAACAGCGGGCTTGGCAGCGGCACCTGCCGGCCGCCAAGGTCGGCGGGCAGCAGCGTGAGCTGGCGAGGGCTGCCGACGATCACCTCGGCGGTTTTCAGCGCGAGCTGCGAGCGCGGCGCCAGCCCCGTCCATCCGTCGGCGCCGATCCCGACGACGATCAAGGACGGCGCGGTCAGGGGTGCGGGCACGGGTGTCAGTCTGCAACACCGCTGTGAGAGCATCGGCGGCGAACGGCTGTCGAGGAACACCGGTGCGACCGCGGACGGCTCACTACGCGCGGTCAAGTCCGGGGCGGTCCCGCCACTGTGACCGGTCGAGCGACCGGAAGCCAGGACGTCGACGTCCGTGCCGTCGGGCACCGTCCGGCGGTTGTCGCTGATGGCGGGCGCGGACACCCGCCAGGTGAAGGGCTGAGGCCGTGACCGAATTTCCGTTCAGCGCCATCGTCGCCATGGAGGACATGCGCCTGGCGCTCGTCCTCAATGCGATCTCGCCGGCGATCGGCGGCGTGCTGGTGCGAGGCGAGAAGGGGACCGCGAAGTCCACGGCGGTCCGTGCGCTGACCGCGGTTCTGCCACCCGTCGAGGTGATCGACGGGTGCCGCTTCTCCTGCTCGCCGGCGGCCCCGGACCCGCAGTGCCCCGACCGGCCGCACCCGGCCGACGCCGCGGCGCGGTCGCGGCCGAGCCGGCTGGTGGAGCTGCCCGTCGGCGCGACCGAGGACCGGCTCACCGGCGCCCTGGACGTCGAGCGCGCTCTCACCGAAGGCGTCACCTCGTTCCAGCCGGGACTGCTCGCGGCCGCCCACCGCGGCGTGCTGTACGTCGATGAGGTGAACCTGCTCCACGACCACCTCGTCGACCTGCTGCTCGACGCCGCAGCCCTGGGCACCAACTACGTCGAACGCGACGGCGTCTCGGTGCGGCACCAGGCCCGGTTCCTGTTGGTCGGCACGATGAATCCCGAAGAGGGCGAGCTCCGTCCGCAGCTGCTCGACCGGTTCGGTCTGACGGTCGAGGTCGCCGCCCCGCGCGAGCCCGCGGCACGGGCCGAGGTCGTCCGGCGCCGGCTCGCCTACGACGCCGACCAGGTGAGCTTCGCGGCGCGATTCGCCGACGATGAAGCGGCGCTCGCCGCCGCGATCACGGCCGCGCAGGAACGTCTTGAATTCGTGGCGATCGATGACGGTGCGCTGGAGCAGATCGCCTCGGTCTGCGCCACCTTCGACGTCGACGGCCTGCGGGCCGACATCGTGATCGCGCGGACCGCGGCCGCCCACGCCGCGTGGCAAGGCAACACCGCCGTGACTCGCGAGGACATCCGCGTCGCGGCTCGACTGGCGCTGCCGCACCGGCGCCGCCGCAACCCGTTCGACGCCCCGGGGCTCGACGAGCAGCAGCTCGACAGCGCACTCGACGACGCGCAAGGCGATCCACCGGACGACGAACCCGACCCGGACCCCCCCGGCTCCGGCCCGACGCCGGATGATGCCCCAACAGATGTCACGGAGCACGACGGCTCGGAGCAGGACGGCTCGCAGCAGGGTCAGGCCGACGGTTCCGACTCCGGCCAACCGGAGCCGGCGGGCGCCCCGGCGGGACGCGAGTCCGTCGTGTCCAGCGGTGCGACGTACCGCCCGCGCAGGCTGGAGGTGCCCGGCAAGGGCGACGGTGCCGTCGGACGCCGTTCACACGCCTACACCGACGGCGGCCGCACGACCGGTGCCCGCCCGCCAGCAGCGGCGCTGCACGACGTGCATCTGAACGCCACGCTCATGGCGTGCGCCCCCCACCAGGTGCCGCGCGGTCGCACCGGTCCGGGCCTGATCCTGCAGCGCGGCGATCTGCGGGAACGCCGCCGTGAGGGACGCGAGTCCAACCTCGTACTTTTCGTCGTCGACGCGAGCGGCTCGATGGCTGCCAGGCGGCGGATGGAGGCCGTCAAAGGCGCTGTCCTGTCCCTTCTCCTCGATGCCTACCAGCGGCGCGACAAGGTCGGCCTGATCGCCTTCCGCGGCACCGGTGCGGAGCTCCTGCTGCCGCCCACCTCGTCAATCGAGGCAGCCGCGGCTCGGCTGGAGAGCATGCCGAGCGGCGGCCGGACTCCCTTGGCCGCCGGGCTGCTCGAAGCGCGCGAGACCCTGCGCCGTGAACGATTGCGCGACCCGCACCGCCGGCCGTTGCTCGTGCTGGTCACCGACGGGCGGCACACCGCGGGCGGCGAACCCGCCGCCGCGGCCGCGCTCTTGCGCCGGGACGGCCTCGCCGCGGTCGTCGTCGACTGCGAGAGCGGACCGGTCCGGCTCGGCCTGGCCGGCGCGGTGGCCGAGAAACTCGGTGCCGAGCACCTGAATCTCGGCGACCTGTCTGCCGATCTGCTGGTCGACTCGGTCCGGACCTACCGAGAGGCGGCCTGAGCCATGCCGCAGGGAGTTCCCGAGACGATCCCCGACGACGGCTTGACCACCAGACAGCGCCGCAACCGCCCACTGCTGATCGTCCACACCGGCGCGATGAAGGGGAAGTCGACGGCCGCGTTCGGCCTGGCGCTGCGCGGCTGGAGCCAGGGTTGGGGCATCGGCGTCTACCAGTTCGTCAAGAGCGCGAAGTGGAAGGTCGGCGAAGAGGCCGCCTTCCAGGCGCTGGGTCGGTTGCACGAGCAGACCGGCGAAGGCGGGGAGGTCGCCTGGCACAAGATGGGGGAGGGCTGGTCCTGGATCCAGCGCGGCGATCCCGACGACCATGCAGCCAACGCTCGTGAGGGCTGGGCGCAGATCAAACGGGACCTCGCGGCGGAGCGGTTCGGGCTTTATGTGCTGGACGAATTCACCTATCCGATGAGGTGGGGCTGGATCGACGTCGCCGATGTCGTCGACACACTTGCCGCGAGGCCGGGGGACCAGCATGTGGTGATCACCGGACGCGACGCCCACCCGGACCTGATGGACGCAGCCGATCTGGTCGTCGAGATGACGAAGATCAAGCATCCGATGGACGCCGGCCAGAAAGGCCAGCGAGGCATCGAATGGTGAGCATCCGTCACGTCATTCCCCGCGTCGTGATCGCCGCGCCCGGCAGCGGCCACGGCAAGACGTCCGTCGCCACCGGCCTGCTCAGCGCATTACGTCGGAATGGACTGACCGTGTCGCCGCACAAGATCGGTCCCGACTACATCGACCCGGGTTACCACGCTCTCGCGGCCGGGCGGCCCGGCCGCAACCTCGACCCCTGGCTGGTCGGCGAAGACCAGATCGTCCCGATGTTCCGCCACGGCGCGCAGACTCCGGCCACTGCCGACATCGCTGTCATCGAAGGCGTCATGGGCCTCTTCGACGGCGCGTCCGGTCCTGGCTCGCCGACGGCCGGAGACTTCGCCTCGACGGCCCACGTCGCGCGCCTGCTCGGCGCCCCGATCGTCCTCGTCATCGACGCGTCCGGCGTCGGTGCGTCGGTCGCCGCATTGGTGCACGGGTTCGCGAGCTTCGACGCCGGCACCCGCATCGGCGGCCTGATCTTCAACCGGGTCGGCTCGGCCTACCACGCGCAACTGCTCCGCGACGCCGTCGAGCACATAGGCATCCCGGTCCTCGGTGCCATTCACCGACTCGACCAGCTCACGGTTCCGTCCCGACATCTCGGACTGATCCCGGCCGCCGAGCGCAGCCGCGAGGCCGCTGAGGCAGTCGACGCACTCGGCTCGGTCGTCGCTGACAGCGTCGATCTGCAGGCCGTGCTGCGGCTCGCCCACACCGCCGGCCCACTCACCGAGGCTGCAGCGGCCAACCCGGCGACGACGCCGTCGATGACACCCCGAGCGCGGATCGCGCTCGCCGGCGGCGCGGCGTTCACCTTCGGCTACGCCGAACACCCCGAGCTACTGGCCGTCGCCGGCGCCGACGTCGTGACCTTCGATCCGCTGCGGGACGAGAAACTGCCGGACGACGTCGACGGGCTGGTCATCGGCGGCGGGTTCCCGGAAGCACACGCGCCGGACCTGTCGGCCAACACCGCGCTGCGCACGGAGGTGGCAGCGTTGGCCCGTGCAGGTGCGCCCATCGTCGCCGAATGCGCCGGCCTGCTGTACCTGTCCCGCTCGCTCGACGACCACCAGATGTGCGGCGTCCTGGACATCGACACCGCCATGACCGACCGGCTCACCCTCGGCTATCGCGACGCCGTCGCTGTGGCCGACTCGCCGATTGCGGGTACGGCGATGCGCGTGCACGGTCACGAGTTCCACCGGACCGCCGTCCGGGAACGACCCGGCGAGGGACGGAAGGGCGAGGCGAACGCCTGGCGGTGGACGGCCCGCGGCGCAGCGGTCGCCGAAGGCTTCGTCCGCGACCGCGTGCACGCCTCCTACCTGCACACCCACTGGCGAGGAGTGCCAAGCGCAGCCGACCGCCTCGTCGCCGCAGCACACAGTTACCGCGAGGCACGATGAACGCTGTTGGCGACCTCACTCACCACGGTGATGCCGACCTCGCGCACCACGGCGACGCCGACCTGGTCACCGGTCTGGTCGACCTCGCCGTCAATGTCCGGTCCGGCGGCACGCCCGACTGGCTCGCGGCCCGCATCCGCCAGGCCGATCTCACCGCCTACCCCGATCAGCGCGAGGCGGTCGCGGTGGTCGCGGCCCGCCACGGCCGGCGCGAGGACGAGGTGCTGCTCACGGCGGGCGCCGCTGAAGGCTTCGTGCTGCTGGCCCGGGCGTTGCAGCCGGCCCATGCGGTCGTCGTGCACCCTCAGTTCACCGAACCCGAGGCGGCGCTGCGTGCCGCGGGTCATCCGGTCGACCGCGTGATCCTGCCGTACCCCTTCACGCTCGACCCGACACTGGTCCCGGCCGACGCGGACCTGGTCTTCGTCGGCAACCCGACCAACCCGACCTCGATCGCCCATCCACGGGACGCCCTGCTCGAGCTGGTGCGGCCGGGACGGATCGTCGTCGTCGACGAGGCGTTCGCCGACTGCCTGCCGGGCGAGCGGGAATCCGTGGCGGGTAAGGACGAGCTCGATGGTCTGGTCGTCGTACGCAGCCTGACCAAGACCTGGGGCCTGGCCGGCCTGCGGGTCGGTTATCTGCTCGCGGCCCCGCAGGTCGTCCGCCTGCTGGCCGCGGCGCAGCCCCTCTGGCCGGTGTCCACTCCCGCACTCACCGCATGCATCGCCACTGCGTCCGACACCGCGCTGAAGGAGGTCGGAGCATGGGCAGCCGAACTCACCGAACAACGCTCCTACCTGCTCAGCCTGCTCGCCGGCATCGACGACGTGCGCGCCGTCCCCGACGCTGCTGCATCGTTCGTCCTGCTCGATACCGGCTGTGTCGACGTACGCCACCGGCTGCAGAGCAAGGGCTTCGCGGTGCGACGCGGCGAGACGTTCCCCGGCCTGGCTGCGGGTTGGATCCGCGTCGCTGTCCGCGACCAACCGACATCTGACCGGTTCGCGGCCGCGCTGCGGAAGGTGCTCTCGCCGCGATGTGCCCGGTGAGGCCGAGTGTCAGAGCTGCGGCACCCCGGCACTCGTGACCGGATCGCTGGTTCGCGACCACTGAGCGATGGGCCGGCCATTGAGCCGCCACGGATGTTCACCCTCAGGTGCCAGCGGCCAGCCGTCGGGCGAGTCCTCCCACTTCTCCTGCCGGCCGAACACCGTCATGTCCAGCGCGTGATAGCTCGTCATGAGCGCCTCTACGCCGCGTCCGGTGGTCCAGTAGGTCTCGAAGACCTGACCGTCGTCATCGCGCAGGTAGCAGGCGATGACCCCGAACCCGCGACCGTCGACGAGGACCGGATCGGAATCCTTCGCGGAGTACCACGGCCACGAGTAACCCATGAAGTCCCGGAACGGGGCGCTCTCCTCGTATGAACCCTCGGAGAAGACGGCGTAGGTGACGCCACGGGCGTGCAGGTAGTCGAGCATCTGCATGTGACAGGTCGAGAACGTGCACCCCTCGCACTGCTCCTCGAACGCCTTGCCGTCGTGCCACATGTGGAAGTACGCCATGAGCATCCGGCGGCCCTCGAAGACGTCGATGAGCGGGACCGCTCCCTGCGGGCCGGTGACCGTCACGGGCGGCATGAGGGTCATCGGAAGCCGGCGTCTTGCCGCCGCGATCGCGTCTCCCTCGTGGGTGTGCGCCTTCTCCCGGTCCAAGATCGCGTCACGGGCGGCGTGCCACGCGACACGGTCGACCACGGGTGGCACGGCTGAACTGTTCATGGACTGCTCCTCCGGTCGGTCAAGGCGACGGACGCCAACGGGCCGCGCTCAGCGCGGTGCAGGCCTCGGAAGCTACTGACTCCGGCCGGCCACCGAACTCATCGCGGGCTGCGGAGCGCATGTCGCGAGCCGGCAGATCACTTCTCGAGGCAGGTGCGGAGGCGTTCGAGATCCGCGGTGATGCTCTTGCGTACCGCCTGGGTCATCACTGGTGCCGCCCAGCGGAAGAATGACCTGGGTTGGCCGGTGGCGTGGATTGCGACCAGCGTCCCGAGGTCAGCGTCTTGCAACTCGTAGCGCACGACCATGGGGAATGGCCGATCCACGGTCATCTCGACGGCCCGGTCCGGTTCGTGCTGGGTCACCACGTAGCCGTAGGTGAAGGTTCTTCCGAGAAATCTCGCCGTTCGCTCGACCGTCAGGCCGGGCGCCATTGGCCCGGGGCGGGATGGCCGGCTCGAGGTGATGCCGCCGGTCCAGCGGAGGTCGTTGCCGGGATCGAACATGAACGCAGCGACGTGCTGGCGCGGTCGGCGGATCAGAATTGTGGGTCGAACGTCAACGGCCACGGCGCGATCCCTCTGGTGGCAGGGTTACGGGGCCGGGAAGAAGGGTTGTGGCCGACCGGTCGCAGCGTAGGCGACGAGCCGATCGAGGATGAGCGCCCAGCTCTGTGCGGTATGACCAAGATCGTTCTCGGCGTACCCGTCGCCGAAGGCGTAGTGGCGGAACAAGACATTGGTTCCGGTCTCGGCGCGTGTCGGTGGACCGAGCTCCCACTCCCACGTCGAGCCCTCCCAGAACGGAAACCCCGAGGTCACGTGCATTCGGACGAGCTTGCCTGGCTCCGTGGCGACGTCGACCTCGAGGTCGACGGGCGCCTGCGGGAAGCCGAATCGGGCCCGATCCGCGGAGACGTCACAGTCCGCCGTCCAGAATCCGCGCTGCCCGTCGCTGCTCGACAGGATGTCGAAGACACGTTCAGGACCGGCGTCCACGTTCACGGCAAGGATGATCCGTCCCGACATTGGGCCCTCCGGTTTGCTCGCCGCCCCGGTTCGTTTTAGTCTGGACTAAATTAAGTCACGTCTAAAACGCCGTGTCAACCGCGCGAGCGAGATGAGGCAGACTGACGAGGCGGGAGGAGGCCGATCGTGGACGCGCTACAGGTGATCGCTGCGCCGCGCCGGCTGCAAATCCTCGAACTGGTGTGGGACCAGGAACTTGCCGCAGGCCAGATCGCCGCCGAGTTCGAGGTCACCTGGTCCGCGATCAGCCAGCACCTGAGCGTCTTGCGGTCGGCCGGCTTCGTGGTCGAGCGCCGGGACGGCGCGAGTCGCCTCTACCGGGCAGACAAGGTCGCCCTGGGATCGCTCCGCTCGGTAGTCGAAGAGCACTGGCGCGGCGGGCTGAACCGGATGAAGGACCTGGCCGAGGCCGAACAGCGCGACAAGGACAAGTCGTGACCGACCCCGGTGTTCTCGAGGTGACCGTCCATGTCGCGGCCAGGCCCGAGACCGTCTTCCCCTACTTCACCGATCCCTCCCGCTACACGCAGTGGATGGGCGCGGACGCGGTGCTGGAGCCGGTGCCTGCGGGGACCTACCGGGTGCATATGCGGGACGGCGTGCAGGCCGTCGGCGAGTTCCTCGAAGTCGACCCCCCGCACCGGCTCGTGTTTACGTGGGGATGGATGCACGACGATGCGGTTGCGCCAGGGACGACTCGCGTCGTAGTGACACTTAAGGAAGAGGCAGGCGGAACCCGCGTCACCCTTCGCCATCACGACCTGCCGGACGATGACCAACTCGCCCACCACGCCGAGGGCTGGCAGATGTACCTGGCGCGTCTCGCCGTCTGCGTCTTGGGGGCCGATCCTGGGCCGGACCCGAACGCCGAGCCACCGCTCCGACCCCGCTAGGGTCGATATTCCGGGTTCTCGAAGTCAAATCTGGCGCCCGCGTCCCATTCTTTGCGCTGGTTACCGAACGCGGGGAAGCCTCCTGCCTCCCGCAGCAACGAGGCGGCGTGGAGCAGGTTCCAGGTCATGAACGTGGTGTTGCGGTTGGTGAACTCGTTGTCCAATCCAACCCGGGTACCGTCCGGCAGTTCGTCGCCATAGCTCGGTCCCGGACCCGCCTCGCCGATCCAGCCGGCATCGGCCTGTGGGGGGATGGTGTACCCGACGTGCTGCAAGCTGTAGAGCACGTTGGACGCGCAATGCTTGATGCCATCTTCGTTGCCGGTGATCAGGCACCCGCCGACCTTTCCGTAGTAAAGCCACTGACCCCGGTCGTTCAGCTCGCCCGAATGCGCGTAGAGCCGCTCGATGATCTTCTTGGTCTCGCTACTGTTGTCGCCGAGCCAGATCGGGCCACCGATCACGAGCACGTCGGCGGCCATGACACGGAGGAAGAGGTTCGGCCATTCATCCACCTCCCAACCGTGCTCTCGCATGTCCGGATGGATGCCGGTGGCGATGTCGTGATCGACCGACCGGAACTGATCGACCTCGACGCCGTTCTTGCGCATGATCGACACGCTCACGTCGATGAGCCGTTGGGTGTGGCTCGCTTCAGGCGATCGCGTCAGCGTCGTATTGATGAACAGCGCCCTCAGCCCTGAGAAGTCCGGTTTTCGATCGGTCATGTTCGGCCACCCGTCACTCCGTCAGCGAACGTCGCGGATTCACGCAACATACCGGGGATCGTCGACTTGGTACTGCGGAACCGACGGTGTGGTCCACCTTCGTTTGGGCCCCTTAGGTCCTGTTCCCTTTCAAGCTGCCGATCGCGAGCGAGCCGTCCGCAGTCGACTGTTGCTCCGGGGCGACGCCTGCAGCGACGGCAGGCGGCGGGGGCGGATCGTCGAGGAAGTCGGCGGTGGGTACGAAGAACAGGCTGCCGGTGACCGCCGTCGAGAAGTCCAGAATCCGATCGTGGTTTCCCGGCGGCTTGCCGATGAACATGTTCTGCAGCATCTGTTCGATCACGTCGGGGTCCGCGGCGTACCCGATGAAGTAGGTGCCGAACTCCCGGGCACCGATACGGCCGAACGGCAGGTTGTCGCGCACGATCTGCCGCTGCGTACCGTCCGCGTCGTAGATCGTGTTCAACGTGAGGTGCGAATTCGACGGCTTCTCGGCTTCCGGGAACTCGATGTCCGTGAGCTTGTGCCGGCCGACCGCCCGTTCCTGCTCCTCGACCGGGAGGGCATTCCAGGAGTCGAGGTCGTGCAGGTACTTCTGCACGATGACGTAGCTGCCGCCGGCGAAGGCGGGGTCCTCGTCCCCGATTCGTACGGCGGCCTCGGCGGCCGCGCCGGGCGGATTTTCGGTGCCATCGACGAAACCCAGCAGATCCCGTTCGTCGAAGAACCGGAAGGCGTGCACTTCGTCGGCGACGTCAACGCGTCCGGTCAGCCGGTTCATCAGCTGGCTGGCGAGCTCGAAGCACAGATCCATGCGGCGGGCCCGAAGGTGGAGGAGCAGGTCGCCCGGCGTCGAGACGGCCGTGTGCACGTCTCCTTCCAGGGGCCGGAACGGGTGCAACCCGGCTGGACGAGGCGCGTCGAAGAGCCGGTCCCACAGTTGCGCACCGATGCCGACCACACAGCTCAGCTCGCCCTCGGGTTCGCGGAACCCCACGGCGCGGACCAATCCCGCGAAGTCGGTGAAGAGATCACGTACGTCGTCCTCGGCGCCTGACCGCACCGTGACGACAAGGAAGATCGCCGCCCTCGCGGGCGGTGCCAACACGTTCTGTGCCTGGTCCGGTTGCGTCATCGCATCATCCTGAAGGGGTATCGAAGGACAGGTCAATGATCACCCTGGACCGACGCCCGGCCCGGCCACGGGCCGGCCCGGACCTCACCAAGATCAAATGCCGGCTCTCGGGGTCCTGCCACTCGCCCGTGGCAAGATCAGCCGGGTGCAGATCGGGATGCTGGGTCCGTTCGAGGTTTGCACGGGCGACGGCATCTTCGCCGACGTGCCGGGTGCCCGGCTGCGCGCGCTGTTGATCGCCCTCGCGCTCGAACCGGGCCACGTCGTCCCGAAGGCGACCCTCGTCGATTGGATCTGGGGTGAGCACCCGCCCTCCGACGCGGCGAACGCGTTGCAACGCTTGGTGTCCCGGTTGCGGAAGGCGCTGCCGGAACGGTTGGTCGAGGGACGGACGGACGGCTACCGGTTGACGGTGGACCCCGATGCTGTCGACGCCGTGCGGTTCGAACGCCTCGTCAGTCGGGCCCGCAATGACCAGGATCCACGGCGGGTAGGGCTGCTGCGCGAGGCCCTCGCCCTGTGGCGTGGTGCGGCCATGCAGGACGTCGGCCTGCCGGACAGTGTGGCTTTTGACGCGGCGGTCACCCGGCTCGAGGGGCTACGCCTGATCGCCATGGAGGATCGGTTTGATGCAGAGATCAGCCTCGGCCGCGGCGCCGAGCTGGTCACGGAACTGAGCGACCTGGTGGCCGCGCATCCGGTGCGAGAACGGCTTGTTGCGGCACTGATGCGCGCCCTCGTGTCCACCGGTCGCGATACCGAGGCGCTGCTCGTCTACCAGCACACGAGAGAAGCCCTGGCCGATGCGCTGGGCGTCGACCCCTCACCGGAGTTGTCCGCATTGCATGTCGCCCTGCTGCGGGGCGAGGTGCGGCGTCGGGAGGAAACCCGGAAGACCAACCTGCGGGCCGAGCTGACCAGCTTCATCGGCAAGGACGCCGATGTGGCCGCGGTCCGCGAACTCATCGCCGAACATCGGCTCACCACCCTGACCGGACCGGGCGGCTCGGGGAAGACCAGGCTGGCCACGGAAACCGCACGCACGCTGTTGGACGACCTTCCGGACGGGGCCTGGTTGGTGGAGCTCGCGGCCATCGACACCGACGGTGACGTGGCGCAGTCGACACTCGACGGGCTCGGGCTCCGGGACGCTCTGCTCGGCGGGGCACCGAACACGGAACTGACGGACCGGGTCATCGCCGCGGTCCGCGAGCGGGAGACGCTGCTGATCCTGGACAACTGTGAGCACGTGATCGAGTCGGCGGCGGTGTTCGCCGACCGGATGCTCGGGGAGTGCCGGCGGTTGCGGATCCTGGCGACGAGCAGGGAACCGCTCGGCATTACCGGTGAGGCGCTGTGGCTGGTCGAACCGCTGGCCGTGCCGGAGGAGAACGCCGGCCCCGGCGAGATCGAGTCCTCCCCAGCCGTCCAGTTGCTGCGGGACCGGGCGGGTGCGGTGCGCAGGGATCTCGTGGTCGATGCCCCGACGCTGTCGACGATGGTGCGCGTCTGCCGGGCGCTGGACGGGATACCGCTGGCGATCGAACTGGCCGCGGCCAGATTGCGCACCATGTCCCTCGATCAGCTCGCCAACCGGCTCCACGACCGGTTCCGCCTGCTGACCGGCGGGAGCCGTACGGCGTTGCCGCGGCACCGGACGCTGCGCGGGGTGGTCGACTGGAGCTGGGAGTTGCTCCCCGATGCCGAACGGATGGTCCTGCGCAAGCTCTCGGTGTTCTCGGGGGGAGCGAGCCTGGACGCGGCCGAGCGGGTCTGCGTCGGCGATGGCGTCGACCTTGAGCAGGTGCTCGAGTTGCTCACCTCGCTGGCCGAGAAATCGCTGCTACTCACCGAGGGCGACGACGCACCGCGCTACCGGATGATCGGCACGATCAAGGAGTACGCCGGCGACCGGCTGACGGAGGCGGGGGAATCGGACCTGGCGCGCAATGCGCATCTCGCCTACTTCACCGAACTCACCGAGACCGCGGAGCCGCATCTTCGCCGCGCCGAGCAGTTGGAATGGCTCGCCACGCTCGGGGTCGAGCACGACAACGTCGGTGCCGCGATGCGTGGTGCGCTCGCGGCCGGCCAGGCGCACGCGGCGATGCGGCTCGCCGCGGGCGCCGGCTGGTACTGGTGGCTCAGCGGGCACAAGGCCGAAGGTATGGAACTGATCACCGCCGCCACGAAGACACCCGGCGAGGTGCCTGATGAGATCCGGGCCATGGTGTATGCGCTCGTCGTGCACTTCGTGACCTCCGGGCGGGGTGATGAACATCAGGCCGAGGAGTGGATCCACAAGGCCTACCGATTCAGCCAGCGCGGTCACCGTCGCTACCCGCAGCTCGGTCTCGTCGCCGCACTGGAACGCATACTGCAGGGCCCAGACGAATTCCTACCCGCGTTCGAGCCCCTGCTGGACGACGATGACCCCTGGGTCCGGGCACTGGCCCGGCTGCAGCTCGGCAAGATGCGGATCATTCTCGGTCAGGGCGGGCGGGATGCGGACGCCTATCTCGAAATGGCGCTCGGTGAGTTCCGGGCGCTCGGCGAGCGGTTCGGAGTGTCGTTCGCCTTGACCGAGCTGGCGGAGCGAATCGCCACCCGCGGCGAGTTCGCCCGTGCGTGCGAGCACTACGAAGAAGCGATTGACGTCGTCACCGAAGTCGGTGCGATCGAGGATGTCATCGGGATGCGGTCGCGCCAGGCGCAGCTGTACTGGCTGCTCGG
>DASXJE010000289.1 GCA_036497565.1 Mycobacteriales bacterium | reverse complement strand
TTAGCTCCAGTCGTGATTGGTGACGAGAACGGTCGCGCCGAGCTTGTTCCAGCCGTGCGCGGCGTCCCAGGTACCGGTGTTGGCGGTCTGGATCGCGTAGTCGGGGTCCCCGGCCAGCGAGCGGGACGCCGAGGGAAGCGCTAGCGCCAACTGGTAACGACCCGGACGTACCCATGACGGCACCCGCACGTCGGTGCGGACCGCTGTTGTCTTCCCCGACTCCCACCGCCGCGGGTCGGTGCAGATCGGGAGCCGATACGTTTGCCGGCCGTTGGTCAGGACGAGCTGCGCGGGCCGCTTCTGGTACGGGCTGGCGAAGCCGTCGTTGCGCACATCGAAACCGACCCGCACCCGCCCGCCCGCGTCCGCCTGATCCGAGAACGTCCCGTCGACGAGGGTGAACCGGTAGCCGAGCCGCTCGCTCGCCTCCTGGTATCCGGCGCTGCCCCACGTCTTCAGGACGTCCTGGTTGTACTCGGTGTTGAGGTACGAGTAGTGGAAGCGGGCCATCAGCGCCTCGGCACTCGGCCACTCCGACTTCGGCGGGTTGACCGCACAGGTCTCCCCGCCGACGGGGACGTAGCGGCTGTCGGCCGCCAGGTAGTCCTCGTCCAGGCTGAGCGGATCGGACAGGAACGTACCGAAGTCGTCAGCGCTGGCAAGGAAGCAGTCGTTGTGGAAGCCCACCCGGGACAGATCACTGCCGGAGAATGCCTGCCCTGGCGTGAGCGCGCCCTTCGTGCCGGTCGGCACACCGAGAATGCGCTGCTTCATGTACATGGTGCGCAGCTGCACGGTGACCGTCTTGGGCAGCACGTTCAGCAGCGCGTGCAGCACCTTCCCCCGGTCCGCCCAGTTCTGGTCGGTGACCACCGACGGATCCTTCGGGTCGGAGAAGTAGTCGCTGTAGTAGCCCTCGCCCCACAGGCCGATGAAGCCCTGCTGCACCGTCTCGATGACATCGGCGTTGCGGCGCAGCACCGGGCCGAGCTGGGCGATGTGGTGCAGGGTGCGCGCGACCGGCGCGTCGCCGTACGGCGTCGGCGGGGGCCACACCCCGTCCGGCGGCAGGGTGTAGGCAAATCGAAGAATCACCCCGACCCCGGCGCTGCGCGCGGCGGCAAAATCGGCGTTGACCTTCCGAAGCAGGTCCGGGCTGAGGTTCCACGCTCCGTGTGCGCCGCCGAAGTGCTCGAGATAGACCTCCATGAGCACCTGGGTGATCCCCTCGGCCCGCCATGCGCGCATCTCCGCGGCTTTCATCGGCACCCAGCCCTTGCCGCTCGCGTCGAGGTAGTGGGTGTCGACGACGTGGTAGAAGCCACGCGACGGGTTCGGCACCACCGCACTGCTGGCCTGGTAGCCGACGGTCGTCGTGTGATTCGTTCCCTGCTGACCGACGGCGACGCCGGCGGGGACCACGGCGAGCGTCGCCGCGATCGACATGACTGCAAGCACCTTGCGCACGGGCCTCATCGAAGCTCCATTCCTGGCATGCCGGCGGCCGTCTTAGACGGTGGAATCACGAAGTGCGGGGATCAGCCTGCGGGCGTTCTCTCCGTAGACCTTCCGGAGCTGCTCCGGCTCGAGGTCCACCCCGGAGATCGTCCAGCGACCTGAACCCGGTGGTTCGGATGGCGAGTAGGAGAAATACTCGTCGTCGGTCTCGAGGAATCGGAAGTACCGCCGGAAGTAATCGGCGTCAGGCGGGAAGCAGTCGGTGCCGAAGAGCACCCGGTCCGGGTGTTGGTCGATCAGGCTCCTGGTCGCGCGTGGCTGCCGGCCGAGCTCTGGGACGCGGGCGGCGATGTCCGCATTGAAATTGGGGTAGGTGCTCATCATCCGCCCGACCCAGCCGAGGTCTTCGGCGAAGCAGCCGACGTGGGCCCCGATCACGGTGAGGTTCGGGTGCGCGGCGACCACATCTTCCAGGGCCTGCAGAAGGACCGGCATCCGCGGGAACTGCTCATCGGCGAAGTGCCAGTCCGGATGGCGGAGGAGCTCCTCCAGCCTTTCGTTGTGGGAGTCGAGCGGCTCGAAGAACGCGGACGGGTCGGCGGTGTGGATCAGCATGGGCAGGTCGAGTGCCGCGAGCGTGTCCCAGACATCGGAGAGTCGAGGGTCGTTGACGAGAAGGAGCGCGCCGTTCTCGTCGCGAAGATGCAGACCGAGGTCCTTCCACACCTTGAGTCCGGCCGCTCCGCGGCGGGCGGAATCCTCGAGGCTCCTGATCAGCAGCTTGGGCCAGTCGGGGCTCTCGCACTGACGCCAGTCGAGGCGGGCGAACGTGGCGAACCGTCCGGGGTAGGCACGGTCGTACCGATCCAGATTCGCGTCGAGTTCCTCTTCCCACTGGCCGTCGAGATTGACGATCGCCGCCACGTTGCAGGCATCCATCATCGACAGCAGCTCGCCGAGGTCGGGAGCGGACCAACCGGGCCCGTGCCGCCGGCCGAGATGGTTGTGTACGTCGACGACCGGCGCCGCGGCGCGGTCCACCAGGTGCGTCGGCAGCTGGACCATCGCCTTCGGCGTGAAGTCCCGAAGCAACATCGATGACGGGTCAGATGTCTGCACGATCCTCGTCCCTGTCCTCTCTCATACGCCAAACCTGCGGAACCTGCTGATGAGCGGTCATATCCCTGCCGGGGCCAGGAAACGACCAGGGTGCAACGCCGCAACATCCTGCCCCGGGTCGAGTCCCACGGCAATGCGCGCGGCGATCGCGCCCACGACAGGGCCGAGCGTGAGTCCATGTGCGCCGAGCCCGGTGGCAACCACCAGATCGTCGATGCCGGGAACCGGCCCGATGATCGGCGCACCGTCGGCGCTGACGGGACGAAATCCGACCCGGGTCTCCACCATCGACGCATCAGCGAGGCCGGGCGCGAGGCGCAGGCCGTCGGCCAGGACCGCAGCGACTCCCCCGGCGGTCACCCGGTAGTCGAACCCGGCGGCTTCGTGGGTGGCGCCGGTGACGACGCGGTCCGGGTCGAACGCGAGGACATACGGACCTGCCAGGCTGCTCACGATCGGCGTCCTGCCGAGAGGCCCGTGCGGATACGCGAGGTGCACGATCTGCCCACGTACCGGCCGGACCGCGTGGTCGAGCGCACGGAGGCTCGGATCCTCGCTCAGCCAGGCGCCTGATGCGACGACCACACTTCCCGCCGCGATCCGGTCTCCGTCGACGTCGACTCCGACCGCACGGCCGTCGGACATCGCGATCCGGGCCATGCCGTCCCGCCGGTGCACGCCGCGTCGCGCGGCCGCGCGCGTCAGGGCGGAGGCCATCCGCCGACCGTCCACCCGCGCGACACCGGGGAGGAGAAGGGCCCGGACCTCGGCGGTGAGATAGGGCACCGACGCGGTTGCCTCGGCCGCGGTGATTCGCTGCGGCTCACCGAGATAATCCGCGAGCGACGGGACCGTCTTGTCGGTCAGTCCTTCCGCGAGCTGACCGAGCACCGCCTCCTCGTCATCGTCCCTGGCGACGACGATCTGTCCCACACGTTCGAATCCGACGTCGCTCTCACCGTCCTCGTGGAGCCGGTCGAGTAGCTCCCGGTAATGCTCCGGGCCCGAGAGCGCAATCCGGGCACGCTCCACGTCGGACAGCCCGCCGGAGAGGTCCAGTGGATTGACGATGCCCGCGCCGGCGTCCGTCGCCCAGCCCTGGTGGCGGCCGTCCACGATCGTGACCCGAAGCCCGCGGCCGGCCGCCTCGTAGGCGGCCGACAGACCGACGATCCCGGCACCGACGACGACGAGATCCGGCGTCGGCGTACTCATCGGCTCACCTCTGATAGCCCCGCCCGAGCGGCCACCGACCTCATCCCTTCGTGGCACTGAAGGCGATGCCTTCGATGAAGTGCTTCTGGAAGATCACGAAGATGGCGATCAGCGGAATGCTCGCCATCAGCGAGCCGGCCATGAGGACCGGGTAATTGGTCAGATACTGGCCCTGCAGGGTCGCCAGGCCCGCCGACACCGGCATGCTCGATGGGTCGGTGTTGACCACCAGCGGCCACAGCAGATCGTTCCACGACCAGATGATCACCAGGATCGCGAGCGCCACGAGCCCCGGCCGGGCCAACGGCAACATCACCCGCCAGAACGTCTGGAACGGGCCCGCGCCGTCGATGTAGGCCGCCTCCTGGACTTCTCTCGGCAGTTGCAGGAAGAACTGGCGCATCAGGAACGTGCCGAATGCGCTGAAGATGCCCGGGAGGAACAGTGCCGGAAGGCTGTTGAGCAGGTGCAGGTCGTTGATGATCTCGTACTGCGGGATCAGGAACAGCTGGGACGGGACCATCAGGACCGACAGGAACAGCCCGAAGACCACTCCGCTGCCCCGGAACTTCAGCCTCGCGAAGGCAAAGCCGGCGAGCGAGCAGAAGATGAGCTGGCCGAGCGTCCGTCCGGCGGTCATCAGCACCGTGTTGACGAACATCGCCCGGAACGGCATGGCCCCGAACACGTCGGAGTAGTTCGACCACAACCATTTTCCCGGCCAGAAGTTCAGCGGCACCGCCGTGGCCTCGGCGTAGGACTCGACGGACAGCAGCAGCTCCAGCAGGAACGGCGCGATCATCAGGAGAGCGCCCACGATGAGGACCACATGCACGACGAGGTGGCTCTGGCCCTGCCGGCGGCGCCTCTTGGGCCGCGCCGCTGCGGCGGTCGCGGGTGTGGCGGTCGCAGTAGCGCTAGTCATAGTGCACCCATCTCCTCTGCAACCAGAACTGCCCTGCCGTGAAAACGATGATGATGCCGAGGAGCAGGAAGGCGATCGCCGCCGCGTAGCCACCGTTGGATTGGATGAACCCCTTCTCGTAGAAGAGGTAGACGATCGTTTCGCTATCGGCCAACGCCGGATTGTTCTTTCCGATCATGACGTAGATCAGGTCGAAAGCCTGCAGTGCGTTGATGACGCTGATGACCGTGACGAAGAAGATCGTCGGACTGAGCAACGGAAGGGTGATCTGGAAGAACTGACGGATCCGCCCCGCTCCATCGATCTCCGCAGCCTCGTAGAACTGCCGCGGGATCGTCTGCATGCCGGCCAGGAACAGGACCATGTTGTAACCGATCGATGACCAGATCGCGACGACCGCGACGGAATAGAGCGCCGTCGACGGGTCCGAGGTCCAGTGTGGGCCGTTGATCCCGACCGCGCCGAGCACCTGGTTGATCGGCCCGTAGTCGCCGTTGTAGACGAACCTCCACATCAGCGCCACCGCGGCGGGCAGCGTGATCACCGGGATGAAGTAGATCGTCCGATATATAGAAAGACCCTTGAGCCCCTGTCTGTTGAGCAGCGCGGAAACGACGATGCCGATGGGCACGCTCAGCAGCGAGAGAGCCGCGAAAACGATGGTGTTCCGAAGCGATCTGAGCACCTCGGAGTCGGAGAAGAGGGTCTTGTAGTTCGACAACCCGTTCCACGTGTGCCCACCGAACGGTCCCCACAGCGTGAAGGAGTAGTAGAGCGTCCGGAAGATCGGCCAGATCGAGAAGACACCCAGCCCGATCAGACTCGGAGCGATGAGGATCCACGCCCAGCGGGCCTCGATCCTTTTTCGTGCCGACCCGCGCCGGCGCACACTGCGCCGAGTCTGTTGTCGCTCTGGGGTCTCGGTGACTGCAACCATGCCCGCCATCCTCCGGCTGGTATCGGCTGGATCAGCTAGGGCGCTTGGGTTCCTTCGCCAACGACGAGTTCATCTGCTTGGCGATGGCGCGGGCGACATCGGCCGTGGGCTTCTTCCCCGTCCATGCATCCGTGAAGTGTTGCGTCGCATAGTCGCGCCACGCCGGGGTGTTGATCGACACCGGGAACCCGTAGTTGTACTGGAGCTCGTCCACGAACGTCTGCAGGTTGAACTGCGGGGTGGACTTGACCCAGGCACTCTCCGTGCCCTTGGTGGCCGGAATGACCGCTCCGCTCTCGGCCTGGATCTCCGCGGCCCGCTTGGAACCGAGGAACTGTACGAATGCCCAGGCCTCCCGGGGATACTTGGTCTTCGCGAAGATGACGTTCCCCAGGCCGTTGCTCACGGTCTTTCGCGTCTTTCCCTGCGGGATCGGTACGACATCCACGTTCTTCAACGCGTACGGGATGGCCTTCAACGCGACCGATTCCCAGGAGCCGCCGTAGTACATGCCGATCTTCCCCGCGCCGAACATCTGCTGCGGGTCGGTGTCCGTCATCTGCTGCAGCGACGGCGACACGTGGTACTTGTTGATCATGTCGGTCCAGAACTCGAGGCCGGCGATGGCGGCGGGCGAGTCGTAGCCGGACTTGCGGCCGTCGTCGGAGATGACCTGGCCGCCGGCCTGCGGGATCGTGTTGTAGTAGGTCTGCTGATCGGACAGGGTGGCGGCGATCCCGTGCACGTCACCCTTCGTCAGCCGCTGGGCGGCGGCGAGGACATCGGACCATCCCCAGGAGTTGTCCGGCGCCTTCAGGTTCGCCTCGGCGAAGAGCTTCTTGTTGTACCAGAGGGCGATGCTGTCGATGTCCTTCGGCAGCGCGTAGATGTCGTTGCCCCACGTGTAGCCCTTGACGATCGCCGGGTCGTACTGCGACATGTCGATCTTGGCCGATGCCACCGGCTTCGTCAGCGGCATGAGCACGCCGTTCGACTCGTAGAGCTGAGCGTAGGCAAGGGTCATCCAGAACACGTCCGGCGCGCTGCCACCGGTCGCCGCCGTCTGCAGCTTGGTCCAGTAGGAGTCCCACGGCGTCACCGCGGTGCGGATGGTGATTTTAGGGTTGGCCTTCTCGAACTCGGCGATGATCTTCTTCATGGCCGGCATCTGCGTGTCGTCCCACAGGCCGTAGGTCAACGTGACCGGACCGCTCTGCTTCTTCTCGCTCGCGATGGACGACGAGGACGAGGACTTGCTGCAGGCCGCCGCCCCCATGAGCAGCGCGGCCGGTATCGAGGCAAGGACCTTCCGGCGCGATGGCTGCGCCCATTCCGATTGCCGGTCTGACGTTGTGGGTTTGTGCTGCGTCATTGTGCCCATCCTCCGGTGTGCGACCCGATAGTTAGTGTTGGCCCGGTTCCAGGACGACCGATCGCGACAGATAGCGCGGTCGGTCGGGATCGAGGCCGCGTGCACGGGCAGTTGCTACGGCGATCCGTTGAGCGCGGACCAGGTCCGCCAGTGGTTCCAGCGTGTCGGCGACGATGGTGGCGCCGGAGATCGAGATGTCGGTGATGAGCCCGGCCGGTGGCTCTCCGATGAACCAGACGACACTGCGGTCGGTGGCCGCCGACAGAGGTCCATGCCGGTATTCCATTGCGGGGTAGGTCTCACTCCAGGCGGCCGCCGCCTCGCGCACCTTCAACGCCGCTTCCGCGGCGACGCCGACAGTCCAGCCGCGCCCGAGGAACACGTAGTGCGGGCGATCGACGAGCGAGTTGTCCACCTCCTCGCCGAGCAGGTCGCGGGCCTGCTTGACGGCGAGCCCGATGTCGATCCCGAGGCTGGTCACGAGCAGTGCCAACGACGTCGTGGCGAATCGGGTCTGGACGACGGCGTGCTCGTCGGCGTAGTCGAGCACAATCTGGTCATTGGTGTGTGCGCCAAGAGGCGCCCGCTCGTCTGCGGTGATGGTCAGGCGCCGGGCTCCCGCGGGAGCGCCGGACAACGAGTCGATCACCTCGGTCGTGGTGCCGGACCGACTCAACGCCAGGATGACGTCGTAACCGCGATCGAGCCGAGCCTCGGATGCGGGAAATGCGTCCGTCAGGCCGGCACCGGCCTCTTCGCGAGCGGCCGCGTAGGCGGCGGCGACGTGTAGCGACGTGCCACAACCGATGACCGCCACCCGCTCGCCGGCCGCCGGAAGGACGTCGGCGTAACCCGAGGCCGCATCAGCGGCACGCGCCCAGCAGTCCGGTTGAGACGCCAGCTCCTCCTCGACGTGCGATCTCAGGACCGTCATCACACCGCTCGATTCTGTTTCTCGTTCTGGACGCTGGCGCTCGAAAATGCACACTAGCCCCCCGACTGATCAGATGTAACCCCTCTCTTTGCTTGATTTACGCAGTTGTAACGCAGCTGTCGGCTGTCCCATTTGCCGGATCCTTCGGTAGCAGGCGCCGCGGCAGCCAGCAGGCACACGACTGGAGGTTGCCGCGCACTCCAGCGGGAAATAGGTTGTGCAAAGCTGCGCAGCGCGTGCCGAGCCTGTCAACGATGATCGTTCTCGATCAGCGGCTCAGAGTGTCACGCGATAGATCGGCCGACAGTCGGAATACTCGACGAACGTCGGGATGCAGCCGCGCCCGATCGGTTGGAGAGGTGTGTGATGGCCCCTGCCCGTAACCGGGTTACGCCGACCGGCGACATCGTCGCGATCCCGCTGCGCGGCGCGTGGACCGGCAATCGAGGGATCATCCACCGTGGCAGGGACATCGCCCGCTTCCATGCCAGCGACCTCTGGATCACCTGCGTACTCGAATTCCGCGGACGCAAGCAGGACCAGTGGCGACCGCACCACTACACATTCCTCTTCTTCCACGACGAGGCCGTGTCCTTTGCGGCGGGACATCGCCCGTGCGCGGAATGCCGGCGCGCCGACTACAACGCCTATCGCACCGCCTGGACGACCGAGCTCGGTGTCGAGGTGCCATCAGCCAAGGAGATCAATCGGCAGTTGCACGGCGAGCGGATCGAGCGCGGCACCCACCGTCGCCGGCTGCACCAGCTGCCGTGGACGGACCTTCCGGACGGCGCCTTCGTGCTGCTCGACCAGACCCCCGCCGTGGTCGTCGGCGACCACCTCACGGAGTGGGGGCCGGACGGATACGCGGCCCGACGTCCGCGACCGGTCGAGGGTGTCGCGACCGCCATCACGCCGCCCTCGACCGTCGCCGTACTGCGGGCCGGGTATCCGGTGCAGATCGACGACACCGCCCGGTAGCGGACTGCGTCTGCAGAGCGCCCTCGCAACGAGACCCGGTAGTCCAGAATGGAGCCGGTGAGCATCCTCACGTGGGTCCGGGCGCGCGACCCGGGCCTGTCGGCTCTCCGGCGCTCCGTCCGCGCCGCGATCGTCGCGCCCGGACTCTTCGCGATCGCCGACCTGCTCATGCACAACCCGAACACTGCGGTCTTCGCTGCGTTCGGGTCCCTCGCGATGCTGTTGTTCGTCGACTTCGGCGGCTCGGTGCGGGAACGGGTCCAAGCACATCTGGCGCTCGTGCTGACCGGAGTGGTGCTGATCTGCGTGGGCACGCTGTGCGCACAGGAGACGTGGGTCGCGGCCGCCGGGATGCTCGTGGTCGCCTTCGCCGCGCTCTTCGTCGGCATCATCAGCTCGGTGCTGGCGAGCGCGACGACGGCGATCATCATCAGCTTCATCCTCCCGGTCATGTTGGGTGGCTCGATCGATGCCATCCCGGACCGGATCCTCGGCTGGCTGATGGCCGGCGCGGCCTCCCTCATCGCGATCACCCTGCTGTGGCCGACGCCGACCCGTGAACCGCTGCGGCGGCCGACGGCGGAGGCGTGCGCGTCGCTGGCCCGACGACTGCGGGCCGAAGCGGACTGCGTGCGAGAGAGCTGGGCGTCCGACCGGCTGGCGGCCGTCACCGCGCTCGTCGAGGAGGCGGAGGACAAGGTCGCGGCGCTCCGAACCTCGTTCTTCGGCACCCCCTACCGCCCGACCGGGCTCAGCACCGCGGCGCGCGCGCTGGTCCGGCTCGTCGACCAGGTGGTGTGGCTGGATTCCGTGCTCGCCCGGATGCCGCTGGACCAGCACCCCGGGCCGACCGACGCGTTGATCTGCGACGTCAAGGTCGCCGCCGCCGCGCTGCTCGAGTCCGGTGCCGAGCTGCTGGAGTCACCGGGCGGTGAGCCGGGCGATCTCGAGTCCCCCCTGCACCGGCTGCAGGAGGCGCGGCACACGATGGAGCAGGCGGTCATCGCCATGCTCCCGGTGCACCGCACAGGGCATCCGGCGGACGGAACTGTCACCGAGTTCGTCAGCTCGCTGGAGCCGAGTTTCCGGGCCCAGGAGATGAGCTTCGCGACCTCGGCGATCGCCGGGAACATCGAACTGACCGTCGCCGCCCGGCGGCGTAGCTGGCGGGACCACCTCCTGGGCCGTCGTCCCGAAGAGGTGTCCGCAGCGCTGTCCACGGCACAGCGGCGGGCCGGTGCCCAGGTCGATCGACACTCGGTGTGGCTGCACAACAGTGTCCGCGGTGCCATCGGGCTCAGCCTCGCCGTACTCGTAGGCGAGCTGACCGGCGTCCAACACTCCTTCTGGGTGGTCTTCGGCACCCTCGCCGTACTTCGCTCCAACGCCCTGAACACAGGTCAGAACGCATTACGCGCGCTGCTGGGAACCGTCGTCGGCATCATCATCGGCGGCGCTATCGTGTTCGCGATCGGGAGCAACACAACGGTGTTGTGGGCGCTGCTTCCCTTCGCCGTCGCCTTCACCGGGTTCGCACCCGCAGCCATCTCGTTCACCGCGGGCCAGACCGGCTTCACCATGACCCTGCTGATCCTCTTCAACATCATCCAGCCGGCGGGCTGGTCGATCGGGCTGGTGCGGGTCGAGGACGTGGCGATCGGCTGCGCCGTCAGCCTCGTGGTCGGGGTGCTCTTCTGGCCGCGCGGCGCGGGATCGGTGCTCGGACAGGCTCTGGCGGCCGGCTTCTCCGACGGCGTGAGCTACCTGCGCAGCACCATCGAGTACGGCGTCACCCGATGCGATGCGGTCGTCCCCTCCTCCGCCGTTCCGGACGGGGAGAGCCGGCGGGCGGCCGCCGCAGCGCGTCGGCTCGACGATGCCTTCCGCGAATTCCTCGCCGAGCGCGGCACCAAGCACATCGCCATGGCCGACGTCACCACCCTGGTCACCTCCGTCGCCGTACTCCGGCTCACCGCCGACGCGATCCGCGACCTGTGGGAGGGCGACGACGGCGCGCCGACCGGTGACCGGGCGGCGGCGCGGGTCGAGATCGTCGACGCCGGAGCGGTGCTCGTGCAGTGGTACCAGTCGACCGCGCGGGCGCTGGCCGGCGGCGGTCGTCTGCCCGACCAACTCGGTCACGACGCGACCGCCGACCAGCGGTTGATCGATGCCGTCCGGCGCGATCTCAACGGCGAGGACGGCCGGGGAACGGCGACAGCAGTCAAGATGATCTGGACGGGCGACCACATCGACGCGGCCCGGCGCCTGCAGGCCGACGTACTCCCGGCCGCCCGGGCGGTTGCCCTGATGCAGCAATCACCCCGGGCGTGGCTGACCGACTAGCCCTCAGCATCGGTTGCGCTGCTACTTGTCCGATGATATGAATTACGTATCTTATCTATCTCGCATTATCGAGATCCGCCCATCGCGGATCAGGGAGCGTTCCCATGAGGATTGTCGTCTTCGGAGCCAATGGCTCCACCGGTCGACTGCTCACCGAGCAGGCGCTGGCCGCCCGGCATGACGTCACGGCAGTGACCCGCCGACCGGCCGACTTCCCACTCACGCACGATCGGCTCACCGTCGTCGAAGCCGACGTGCACGACCCGCCGGCGGTCGAGCGTGCAGTAGAAGCGGCCGATGTCGTCCTGTCGACGGTCGGCGTTCCGTTCACCCGCAAGCCGATCACCGTCTACAGCGACGGCACGGCCAATATCGTCGCCGCGATGTCCCGACACGGGGTCAAGCGGCTGGCCGTGGTGAGCTCGAGCGCAACCGATCCACATCACCACGCCGACGGCGGCTTCCTGCTCAATCGGGTGATGCAGCCGCTGATCACCGCGACCATCGGAAAGTCGACGTACGCCGACATGCGCCGCATGGAGGAACTCGTCCGCGCCAGCGACCTCGAGTGGACCATCATGCGTCCGTCCGGGCTGTTCGATGCGCCCGCGGTGACGACCTACGCGCTGCACGAAGACCAGGCGCCCGGCGTCTTCACCAGCCGCGCCGACCTCGCCGCGAGCCTGCTCGACCAGGCGACCGAGATGCGGTTCTTGCGCAAGGCGGTCGCGGTGACGACCTCCGAGGGCGCCCCCACGCTGTTCCAGATGATGCGCCGCGAAGCCTTCAAGGCAGGATGACCGCGGTCCTGCTTCGGGTGGGCTAACTATTCACCTGAGAGACCGGGCACGGGTCGGCGTGCTGTCGAGAGCGCCTTCGTAGAGCGTCTCACTTTGTTGGAGTACGTCGTCCCACGTGATCCGCGCCGGCGTACTCGCATTGTGGTGACGCATCCGGGCAAGTTTCGCCGGCGTCCTCGCCAGGTCCACGATGCGGTCGACCATGTCGTTGTCGTCCGCGGCGAGCAGGCCCTCCACACCGTCGGTGATGAACTCCGCGATCCCGGTGCCGGCGTGGGCTATCACCGGGAGGCCGGCGCACCGCGCCTCGAGCGCGGCGATTCCGAACGACTCGAGAGTGGCCGGGGCGACGTAGAAGTCGGCAAGCTCGTGCATCGCTCGGATCTGGTCGTGGTCGGCCGCGCCGACCAGATGCACCCAGTCGGTCATCCCGTGGTGCTCGAGGTAGCGCGCAAGTGACGGCGCCAACGGGCCGTCCCCCGCGATCACGGCCTCCAGGCGGATCTGTGCCGGTATGGCGAGGCGGGCCCGGCGCAGCATCCGCAGCAGCTGCCGGGGTCTCTTGCGTCGTGCCAGGCGACCGACGTTCGCGACCACGATCCGGCCCGGGTCTCGCGGGACCGGTGGCGTTCTCCGCGGCGGTGCCTCGGCCCCGTTGGGCAGGATCGCGACCGGGACTTCGGGTCCGAGGACCCGCTGCAGCGGTCCGGCGGCCACCGCACTCACCGCCGACCATGTCAGCGGCCAGCGGCGCCACCCCATAGCGAGATCTGCGCACCGGAAGAGCGGCGAGGCGTAGGCCCACAGCGAATGCGCGGTGAGCACCGTCGGAATGCCGCGGTTGGCCGTGGCCGCGGCGGTCGAGAAGGCCAGTGGCGACATCGTTGAGGCGTGCACATGCACCACGTCGAAGGCCCCGTCGAGTACGGCGCGGCGGCCGCGAACCGACCAGCCGTAACGGATCGTTCCGGCGTACTCACCGGACCGCGGCCGGGGACGCCGGACCGGCAGCCCGTCGACGGGTTCGGGCTGTCCGTCGGCGACGCAGGTCACGATCTGCACCTCGTGGCCGCGCCGTCGCTGACGAACGGCCAGATCGTGGACCTGGCGTTCTATCCCGCCGAGCCGCGGCAGGTAACAGTCACTGACATGCACGATTCTCAACGGCGCATCCCCGACGCCGGCTCACCGGATCGCGAACAAGAGCAGGCTCCCGGCGCCGACCAGGAGGCAGTAAACGCCGAAGGGACGCAGCGAGCGGTTGGCCAGGTAGCGGGTGAGGAAGCGCACCGACAGGTAGGCGCCGACCCCGGACAGGACCGACCCGAAGAGCACCTGTCCCCGGATGCCGTTGCCCAACGGACCCGACAGGTCGCCGAGCTTCAGTGCTCCCGCGGCCAGGATGACCGGAGTGGCGAGGAGGAAGGAGAAGCGCGCGGCGTCTTCGCGGGTCAGCCCGCGCACCATGCCGGTGACCATGGTGACGCCGGAACGGGAGATCCCCGGAGCCAGCGCCAAGATCTGCGCCGACCCGATCAACACCGCCTGCCCGACCGGCAGCTTCGCGATGCGCTGATCGGAAATCGGGCCGGTGATCCGCTCGTCGACGTACTGCGTGTCCAGCGACCCCGATCGGCGGCGCAGCTGCTCCGCGCCGATCAGGATCAGACCGTTGATCATGAGAAAGACGGCCGTCGGCCAGGGTCTCGCCAACGTGGTGCGGAACCAGTGTTCGGCGAGCAGCCCGACGAGACCGACCGGAATCGTGGCCAGTACCAGTAGCCAAGCCAGCCGCTGGTCGGCGGTGACGACCTCCCGCCGGACGATGCTGGTCACCAGGCCGCCGATGATCCGCACCCAGTCGCGCCAGAAGTAGATGATGAGCGCGATCGCGGTGGCGACGTGCAGTCCGACGATGAACGCGAGGTACGGCGACTCCGGGCGCGACACGTCGAGGTCCTGGGCCCACGTTCCCCCGATCCAGGCGGGGATGAGCACGCTGTGCCCGAGACTGGAGACGGGAAAGAGTTCGGAGACGCCCTGTACGGCGCCGACGACGCCGGCTTCAAGCCAACTCAGCTGGCCGGTCACCTGCTGGTCCGCTCAGCCCGTGCCCGACGGACTTCGAGCGCCACCGGGATCAGCGAGATGATGACGATCAGCGCGATGATCGGCAGTAGGTACTTGTCGATGCTCGGGATCCGTGAGCCGAGGGCGTAGCCGGCCACCGTCACGCCGACCGACCAGAGCAGGCCGCCGACGACCTGCCAGATGACGAAGGTGCGCACCGGCACGCGCATCATGCCGGCGAGCGGGTTCATGACCGTGCGCACGAACGGGATGAACCGGGCCAGCACGATGGCTTTCGCCTGCCCGTACCGGTCGAAGACCTCTCGCGCCCGCGCGACGGCGGTGGCGACGCGGGCACCTCTGCCCCGCTCGGTCAGTAACGGGCCGCCGCTGCGCCCGATCTGATACCCGACCTGCGCGCCGAGCAGTGCTCCGGCCACGGCCGCGACCAGCACGGCCGGGAGCGAGAGGTGCAGGGTGCTGTGGACTTTCGTGGTGCAGAGCAGGCCCGCGGTGAAGAGCAGCGAGTCACCTGGCAGGAAGATCCCGACCAGCAGGCCGGTCTCGGCGAAGAGGATCACGAAGATCCCGAGCGTGCCGAAGCTGGACAGCAGGCTGTGCGGATCGAGCAGGTTGACCGCATAGGTTTGTGCCGCCAACACGACTCAACTCCCTCATCTCGGCGCGACTACTACAGAAGTGTAGTAGATGTTGGCGAGATTCCGGTCAACGGGACCGTCGAGGTCTCCGCAACGGGCGCGCGTCGGCGGACCTCCCCCGGCGGGTGGCTGATTGACTGGCGCCGTGACTTCCGAGGATCGCAGCACTGATGCGAGGCCGGCGCGAACCCGGATCACCGTGGGCGTCGTCGTCGGCCTCGCCGTCGCCGTCATTGCGGGGACGCTGGGAAGTTGGGTCTACGCACCGGCGCTCGGGTGGATCTGCGGCGCGATCGTCTATCTCACCTGGACCTGGGCCGTCGTCTCGGGCATGGACCCGGCCCAGACGGCCAACCATGCGACCCGGGAGGATCCGCCGAAGCGGGAAACGCAGCTGCTGATCATCGGCGCCAGCATCGCCAGCCTGGCCGGCGTGGGCTATCTGCTGGTGCGCGCGAGCTCGTCCACGGGTGCCGCGCAGGCCGTCGCTGCGGCGCTCGGCGTCATGAGCGTCGCCGTGTCCTGGGTCGTGGTGCACACCCTGTTCACCCTCCGCTATGCGCTGCTCTATTACACCGACGACAACCACGGCGTGAACTTCAAGCAGACCTCGCCGCCCCGATACAGCGACTTCGCCTACCTGGCTTTCACCGTCGGAATGACCTTCCAGGTGTCCGACACCGACATCACCAGCCACACCATCCGGGCGACCGCGCTGCGCCACGCGTTGCTGTCGTACCTGTTCGGATCACTGATCCTCGCCGCGACCGTCAACCTGGTCGCGAGTCTGGCCAGCAGTTCCCACTGAGGCCGCCACTTCGAAGGACCATGCAGTCCAACGGCGTACCACGAGCCCTTCCCTCGACGGATCCGTTCGTGCTACCTTACGGTTCGTGGTGACGAACGGAACGGCAATGCTGGCGGCACTCGGCGACCCGTCGAGACAGGCCATCCTCGATCAGCTGGCCGACCGCCCGTACGCCGTCGGGGAACTCGCTGCGACGTTGCCGCTGAGCCGGCCTGCGGTCTCGCAGCACCTGAAGGTCCTCAAGGACGTCGGCCTCGTGGTGGATCACAGGGCGGGCACGCGACGCCTGTACCAGGTCGATCCGGCCGGCCTCGCCGTTCTGCGCGCGCACCTCGACCAGTTCTGGCAGCGATCTCTCGTGGCGTTCAAGGACTACACCGACGAAGCGAAGGACGAAGAGACATGATCGATTCCACCGGTGCCGTCCGGCAGCAGATCGTCGTCGGCGTCGACCCGGCGCGGGCGTTCGACCTCTTCACCACGCACATGACCGAGTGGTGGCCGAGCGACCATCACATCGGAAGCGCACCGATCGAGCAGATCATCATCGAGCCGCGCGAGGGTGGTCGCTGGTACACCCGCCACACCGACGGCACGGAGACGTCCACGGGCTACGTGGCGTCGTGGGATCCGCCCGCACGCCTGATCATCACATGGCAGATCTCCGCGGAATGGTCTTTCGACACAGCCCTGATCACCACCATCGAGCTCACCTTCACCGCCCAGGACGACCAGCACACACTCGTCGAGCTCGCCCACCGCGACTTCGACAACTACGGGCCCGACGCCGACCGGATGCGCAAGATGTTCGACGGCCCCGACGCGTGGACCGCCACGCTGGCCGCCTTCGCCGCACGTACGGGCGTGCCGGCATGAAGTACGTCGTGCTTTACGAGTCCGCACCCGATGTGCATCTCACGGCGCCGCCACATTTCCCGGCACACAAGGCTCGGCTCGACGAGTTCCACGAGCGCGGCGATCTGCTGATGGTCGGCACTTTCGCCGACCCCCAGACAGAGGGTGCGATGTCAATCTTCCGTACCCGCGAGAGCGCCGAAGCGTTCGCCGCCGGCGATCCGTTCGTCGTCCACGGCGTCGTACGCAACGTCGACATCAGGGACTGGAACGAGATCCTGACCGACTGACCGCCGGCAGATGACACAATCTGCGTGCACGCTGGTGGACCGTCTGAGTCACCGAGCTCGGTCGAGAGGGGAAGACGAAGAGCGGACCTCCCGTCTTCGCACCCTTCGAGGCGGGCACCGATTACTGGGCGACCGACAAGCAGTTCATGCTCAATCTGCGTGTCAGCGAACTAGCCAGCCTGGTCGAACAGCTAGCCGCCAGCGGAGTCGACGTGATCGTGAAGCCCGAATGGAACTCGTCCGAGACAGGGCAGTTCGCGCGAATACACGATCCTGAAGGCAACGCAATCGAGCTGCGGGAACCGGCCTCCTAGGTCGCAACCGTCCGTCAGTCGCGCGTAAACAGCTCGGCTGGTCGTCCGCGCGCGCCGGCAGATCTGGTCCCCGTCGCGACGAGCTGATCCTGGATCGCCCGGCGGAACGTGTCGCGTTGCAACGGGACGCCGGCGACCGCCTCGTGAACGATTCGTAGCTCACGCACGGTGAACTCGCGAGGGAGCAGCCCATCAGGATCCGGCCTCGCGGCGTACCTGGCCCGGAGATCCTCGACGGCCAGCCGGATGATGTCGCCGTGCCCATAGGGCAGGCGTCCCGGTACGTCGACTAAGGCCAGTCGCGTGCCCGGATGGCGTCCCCGCAACCGGTCGGCCGGGAGGACGTCGACGTGGGCGACTGATAGCACTCGTCCCCGGTCGTCCCGATGCGGGTCGTCGAACACGCG
>DASXJE010000288.1 GCA_036497565.1 Mycobacteriales bacterium | reverse complement strand
TTGCCCAGGTTCGTCGAGGGCGCGTCGTAGATCGACCAGAGGTCCCTGATGCTGAGGAGCCCCGTCTTCGGGACGTTCCCGCTCGTCGGGACGGCCGACGTCGTCGGCGCGCCGGTCGCCTGCACGCGCGGGATGTGGAGCCGGTTGAAGTTGTTCAGCCCCAGAACGTCGGAGATCCCGAGCGAGGCGGGCACCGTCGGCGCAACCGTGTTGGCGTAGAAGCTCCGGCCGGCGGCGGTGTAGTTGTTGAGCGGCGTGCCGAACACCGTCGCGACCTGCGCGGCGCTCCCGCTGGCGAGCAGGTAGTTGGTCGCGCCTTCGACCGACGTCACGGTGAGGCCACCGGCCTGCAGCCACGACTGGGCCGCCTGGAAGCTCGCGGCCGGGACGCCGAACTGCGAGTTGAACGTGCCCGGATCGAGGTAGTTCCCGTAGTTCGGACTGGAGGGGTCGTACAGCTGCTTGGCGTACGCGTCCTCCGCAGCCTGGTTCGGGTTCGACAGGAAGACGCCGACCGTCACCGTCTGCGTCGCCGGAACCGACCCGGTCAGGGTCGCGAGGCCGAGGTTGTGGACGACGTCGTTCGAGAGTGTGGTGGTGGCGCCGCCGATGGCATGGGCGGGGCTTCCTGCGCCGAAGAGCACTGCGCAGCCGACCGCTACGAGCCCCAGAAGCGCTCGCTGCGGGCGTAGGCCTCGATGGCCTGCTTGCATTGGATCCTCCTCCGAGGGGTGACAGAGCTGGGAAATGCAGCGCAGGGTTTTACCACCAAGTTGGAGGTTTCTAAACCTCTAATTTCCACAGACTTCCGATTGACTATTCAGTCAATAATTGCCCTCGGAATTGACTGACGATTCAATCAGCGCGCAGAACGAGACAGGCCCAGCGCGCGCCGGGCCTGTCCCTCGTCCTGAGCTGCCTGTCGGACCGGCTAGCTCGTACAGCCGGCGATGGAGTTCGTCGGCTCGCAGTTGTCCGGGTTGTTGTCGGCGACCTTCGTTTGCGACAGCGTCACGGTGCCGCTCGTGTTGAAGATGCCACCGCCGTGCGCGGCGCTGTTGTGGCGCACCTCGCTGTGTGTCAGCGTGATGTCTCCGCCCGGGAAGGACATCTGGCCCACGGTCAACCCGTTGGCGATGCCGCCGCCGTTCCCGCCGGCGCTGTTGTGGTTCACCTTGCTGTGATCGATGTTCAAGGCGGAGGCCGGAACCGCGCCGGGCGGGCCCTGAACGTTGAAGATCCCGCCGCCGGAGCCGGCGGGGCCGCTCGCGAGCGCGGAGTTGTGGTTCACCTGGGAGTGGCGGATGGTCATGTTTGCATGGTTCAGGATCCCGGCGC
Source organism: Mycobacteriales bacterium (assembly GCA_036497565.1). Classification (NCBI taxonomy): domain Bacteria; kingdom Bacillati; phylum Actinomycetota; class Actinomycetes; order Mycobacteriales; species Mycobacteriales bacterium. The sequence continues at coordinate 17,873 of DASXJE010000288.1, read as the reverse complement.
CAATCCCGTTCGGGGTGATGTTGCCGTTCACCTTGCTGTGATCGATCAGGGCCTCGCTGCCGTTCGCGATGCCTCCGGCCGCGAGGGGCGGCCCTTCTCCTCCAGGGCCTGCAGTGGCCGTGTTGCGGTTGACCTCGCTGTGGCTCACCGTCAGGTGGGCCGTCCCGGGACCGCCCTGGTTCCCGCTGGCGATGCCTCCTCCGTTCAGGGCGCTGTTGCCATCGACCCGGCTGTGTTTCACCGTGGCGGTACCGAGGAGGTTCTGGATCCCGCCGCCACCGGCCTTCGGGGCCGTGTTGCCGTTGACCTTGCTGTGGTCGACGGTCAGCACGGTCTCCCCGCCGAGCCCGATGTAATCGCCGCTGGCGATCCCTCCGCCTGCGAATCCCTGCGCGGTGTTGCCGTTGACCTCGGTGTGGTCGATCGCCGCGGTGCCGTCGAGGTTCAGGATGCCGCCGCCGCCCAGTCCGCCTTCACCCTCCTCACTCGCCTCGAGGGTCTGTTGGTTGCCGTTCACCGAGCAATGGCCCAGCGTGAGCGACGACACGTTGTTCGCCGGCTCGAGTTGGTTCGTGATGCTGCCGCTGGCGATGCCGCCGCCCGCGAGGATCGCTGCGTTGTGGGTCACCCGGCTGTGGTCCAGCATCACGGTGCCGGCGAAGTTCGCGATCCCTCCGCCGAGGTCGGCCGACCCGCCGGTGATCGTCAGGTCGTGCGCCGACAAGCTCCCGGGAGCGTCGACCTCGAAGTCTCGGAACGAGTCGGTTCCGTCGATCGTGGCCTTATTGCCCTTGATCTTGATCGCCGTGGTGATCGCGGGCAGCCCGTTCTCACTGCTGTCGGGGCTGCTCGTCAGCTGATAGTCGCACCCGTGCGCGAGGTCGAGCACGCCGCCCCCGGCCGAGTTCGCAGCGTCGATTGCCGCCACCAGCGCGGCCTGGCTGCACGCCACCTTCACGTGCTTGCCGGGATGTCCGGGCGGCTTCGCAACGGCCGCGGCAACCAGAAACATCGCCACGACGAATGCACCCACCGTTGTCATGACGAGCCGACTCAGCGGAACATCGATCCGTCTCATCTTTTCCCCTTCCCTCGCTTCAATCGCAATCAGGAAGGCTAACTTCCTCAGGGGGCGGTTCTACACACCTGCCGCCCGGGAGCGCTGGATCTTCCCAGCGCCTTCCCGAACCCGCTCGACCACGGCAGCATTACGCGTCTGCTTGGCCTTCTTGACGAGCCGGCTCGCAGCCTCGAGGGCGTCCTGGCCGGGGCGGCCATCGTCGAGTAGCACGGCTCCCACCGAGCCCGTGATCGTCCGCGGCCGCCCGTCGACCGCGAACGGCCGCGTCGCGAGGAGTAGGCGGAGACGCTCGGCGAAGTCGGCCAGCTCCGCGCGCTCGACCTGCGGGGCGAGCACGACGAACTCCTCGCCGCCCCAGCGAAAGACGAGGTCGCTCGCGCGCAGCGCGCCGCGCAGCCTGCTGTGAACGTCGACGAGCAGGCGGTCGCCGGCCGCATAGCCGTACGTGTCGTTGACGGACTTGAAGCGGTCGAGGTCGAGGAAGCAGAGCGCAGCCGTTCGTCCGCCGCGCCTGATCCGTGCCTGCTCGGAGGTCAGCGCCTCGGTGAGCGCGTAGCGGTTCGGCGCGCTCGTCAGCGCGTCGACGCGCGCGCGCGAGCGCTCCCCGGCGAGGGTCAGCTCCAGGCGGCGGCGGAACCGGTTCGCCCAGGCGGCGACGAGCAGCAGTCCGGCGGCGAAGGCGAGAGCGAGGCCCGGTGCGGTCTCGAAGACGTAGAGGAAGACGACGAGCAGCGGGGCAGGCAGGAACCAGACGGCGCCGAGCGGGCGCCAGGCGGCAAGTAGCTCCTGCCGCAGCTTGAGGCCGGAACCGAGTGCGCGGAGCAGCACCCTCCCGTTCAGGGCGAAGCCGATCGTCAAGCCGACGACCGCCGCAACCACCGCGCCGGAGACGCCGTCGTGCGACAACTGCTGTCCGACAAGCCCGACCGTGAGCCCCTGCAGCGCGCCGGCGACCGCGCACAGAGCACGCTTTCGCCAGGGGTCGCCGGTCGTGAACGCCTCGGTCGACGCGCCGGCGCACGCGCCGGCGAGCGGACCGCCGACGAGTGCCGCGGCAACAAGGAACGGGCCGGCCAGCGAGACACGCGTCCGGCGGCCGACGACGACGTCGAGCTGCTCGGCAAGAGCCGTCAGCACGACAAGGACCAGGGCAGCCGCCATGCGAACACTTCCACCGCCCGCGCGGCCTTTCCTCTCACCCGAATGAGGGAAGTTCGGGCTAGGAGCCGAGGAGGAAGTGCGCCACGGCCTTCCGGCCGACCTCGCTCACTGCCCGCGACTGCACCGAGTGGCCTGCCCCCGGGACGACGACCAGCTTCCCGTGCGGAGTCAGGGCGAGCTGCTGCCGCGCCCAGGTGAGCTGCGTCGACAGGTCGTGGTTGCCTTCGACGAGCAGCGTCGGTACGCGCAGCTTGCCGCGCGGCAGAGGCGTCGGCGCGGTCGGCGCCCACGGCAGGCACTGCTGCACGAAACCGTTGCCCGAGGCCGTCTGCCGGTCGAACGGGTAGAGCTTCCTGGCCGGGATCCGCGCGACGGCGGCACGGAGCTTCGCCGCGCGGCCCGCGAGCGGTGCCGCCGAGGTTCCCCAGGGGAAGCGCCAGTCGGCGCAGAGCGTGCTCGCATGCAGGCCCTGGTCGAGTAGGTCGGCCGGGTACCGCTGGAAGCGCACAGCGGCGGCGAGGAAGGCGTTCAGCTGCTTCCGGTTGCCATGGCTCGCCGCGTGCAGTGCAGCGGGCACGTTCCAGTACGTGCGGTACGTCGGGTCGGCGATGCTGTCGAACGTCAGCGCGTCGAACAGCCGCGGCCCGAGATGGTCGCGGCGAACGACGGTCGCGAGGTCGGCGACGCAGCCGGCGCCGCAGACCGAATGGAGGACCCGCCGCACGGCCGCGAACTCCGCGACGCCGAGGTCGGTCTGCCCCACCTGTGGCACGACCGAGTCGAGCACGAGCTTCGAGACGTGTGACGGATGGGCCAGCCCGTAGCGCTCGCCGACGTACGTGCCGTACGAGATCCCGTCGAGCGACCACTTGTCGACGCCGAGCGCCCGGCGCAGAGCCTCCATGTCGGCGACGGTGTCGTCGGTGCCGAAGAACTGACGCCGCGATCCGAGCTTGCGGGCGCAGGAACGAACGGCCGAGGCAGTCGGCGGCGTGAGGTCCGAGCTCCCCATCTGGTGTTGCAGCGACCTGCAGTCGAGTGCGCCGGCGCCCGTCCCGCGCTGGTCGAAGACGACGATGCGGTATTGATCCTGCTCGGCCGAGAGCGCCCTGGAGACATAGCCGTGGATGATCGGCAGCCCCGGCTGTCCCGGCCCGCCCGAGAGCACGAGGAGCACCCCGCGTGGCGCGTGGACGTTGTCGCCCATACTCACTTGCAGGTGTAGCTTCCCCCGCCCCGGATGCGCGCGGTCGAGCAGAACGTCGAGGGTCGCGCACGTGTACCCGGTGGCGCCGGGACACGCGTGGGAGTCGTGCAGCCGGGAGCTGCGAGCGGACGCAGGCGCGGCAACCACGACCGCGGCGACGACCAGCATCGGGAGCAGGAGACGAATCCGCATGTGCTCCTACCGACGCGAGATCGGCCCGACAGTTAGGGCGAGCATCATCCCGCCGAGATGATGGTCGTGTGACACGGCACTTCTACGCTCATGCGGTGGAGGATGCGCGCCAACGGGGCAGGCGGGAGCGCATGCGTCAGCGCCAGCAGGCGCTGCAGGCCCGGATGGATCGTCTCTCGGAGCAGGCGCAGGAGGAGCGGGGCCGACGGGGGTGGCTCGACGCGACCTTCGATGTGGTCGACCGCGACGGCGAGGTGGCCGGCGGCATCATCGCGGGCGCGCTCGCCTACCGGTTCTTCTTCTGGCTCCTGCCGGCCGGGCTGGTGTTCGTCGGCGGCCTCGGGGTCGTTGCCGATGCCATCTCCGACTCGCCCAAACAGGTCGCCGGCAACCTCGGGATCGGCGGCATCATCTCGAGCTCGCTGCACAGCGCCTCGAACTCCCATTCCGCCTGGTACGCGCTCATCGTGGGAGTGCCGATCCTGCTCTACGCGACGCGGAGCGTCCTCCGTGTCCTCATCGGGACGCACCGTCTCGCCTGGGGAGACGTCCGGGACGCGCGGCCCAAGCCGACGTACCTCGATGCGGCGAAGTTGCTCGCCGTGCTGACCGCCTACTTCGTGCTCGCGGGCTTTGCCGGCTGGGCGCGTGCGCGGTCGCCGGGAGCTGGACTGGTCGCCACCATTCTCCTGATCGTGGCGTTCACGGGGCTCTGGCTCTGGACCTCGACCCGACTGCCGCACCGTGACGCGGTCTGGGTGGATCTCCTGCCGGGTGCGCTCGCCGTCGGGATCGGCGTCGGGATCCTGCAGCTACTGGCCGCGTACCTCCTCGCGCCCTACGCGCTGGAGAAGCAGGGAACCTACGGCGCACTGGGTCTCGCCGCGGCGGTGCTCCTGAGCCTGTGGGCGGTGGGGCGCCTTGTGATCGGAGGTGCGGAGATCAACGCAACCCTGTGGGAGCGCAAGCGGAGGGAGAGCGGATGAGCAGGGAACCGGGGCGCATCGGCACACGGGTCGGCAGGATCAGAGACTGGCTCGGGAGGCAGACCGACTCCTGGATCGGCCGGCTCTCCTTCCTGTGGTTCAAGCGCTACATGGAGGCGAGCAAGAACTCCGGCGCCTCGACGACGGCCTATTTCATGCTCTCGGTGGTGCCGACCGCGCTCGTGGCGATCGCACTCTTCGGCCAGGCGGGCGGCGACACGAATGCCCTCGCGGAGCGCCTCATCACGCGCATGCATCTCACCGGCGACGTTGCCGAGATCGTGCGTCAGACCTTCGGCACCGCCGCCGACAACACGCTCGCGGCAACCGTTGCGGTGGTGATCAGCTTCCTCTTCTGGGGCATCGGGATCGGTCAGCTCTACCGCGACGTCTACACGCGATCTTGGCGGGTGGAGACCGCTCAGGCGAGTGACCAGGTGCTGTTCACGATCTGGTACTTCGTGACCTGCGGCTTCCTCGGGGCCATGTTCCTGGCGACGACGGAGACGGCGTCTTCCAACCGCGTGCTCTTCATCCCTCTCTGGCTCGGCGCCTCGATCGTCTACTGGCTCTGGACGCCGCGCTTCCTGCTGCACAAGAACGTGCCGGCGAGGAAGCTCCTCCCGGGAGCCGTTCTCGGAGCCTTCGTGCTCGGCGGGACGATCGGAACAGCGCCGCTCTGGATGGGGCCGACTCTGAACCAGAACGCCAAGGCGTTCGGCCCCTTCGGCGTCGTCCTCGCGGTGCTCGCGTTCATGTTGATCGCAATCACGATCTCGATGGTCTGCGCCGTCTTCGGGCCGGTGTGGGAGGAGTTCCGGCAGCTGGAGAGCGAGCGGAAGGCGGCTGAGGCGAAGGTGCCGACGCCCAAGGCGGCCGCAGAGCCCCTCTAGCCGGAGTCGAGCTCTCCCGACTCTTCGCACTCCACGCAGACCCATTCACCCACGTGTTCGTCCCGTGCGCTCAGGCCGGACGGGACCATGGTCACGCCGCACGTCGGGCAGATCGGCGGCTGTTCGTCATCCAGGCGAGAGCCTTTGGGAAGCACTTCATCCGATGTTAAGGCGAGCCGGCCGGCCAGCGGAGTCCATGCGTACCCTGGATAGGTGATCAGGGTCTCCTGCGAAGCGTGCGGTTGGGTCGCGATTACGAGCCAGCCCGTGAACGACGTCTGGCGTGAGCACGAGGCGGGGTGTCCTGCCTTCGGTGGCGCCGTTCGCCACCTCCCGGATCTGCCGCCGCTGCGGCGCAGCCTCCTGCCGCCGGTGAACCTGTGCCGTCACCGACCGGTGCGCCGTCAGATCGCCGTGACTCCGGCGGGCATGAAGAAGTACGCGGTCATGTGTGAGCTCTGCGGTCGCCTCGTCGGCTGACCGCCCGCCACGGAGTCTGCGCCGAAGGACGGGGGGTGGGCACCGGGCGGTGCCCACCCCTCGTGTTCGCTACTTGACGATGTGGTCGCAGTAGGTCGCTCCGGGGAAGACGCCATCCTCCGGACACTTCTGGGTCTGCGCGAACTGGTTCGCCTTGCCGAAGTTGTCGACGGTGCCGGGGTAATTGACGCCGTAGTTGAACGCCGCCCCGTCCCACGAGAACCAGGGGTAGATGCAGTACGGGCCGCCGTACTTCGTGCAATCGGTCGGCCCGACGAATGAGTTGCCGAGCACCTCGGCTTTCCCGCCGGTGTCCGAGACCACCGCCCAGTTCTGCGGGTGTGAGCCGTTGCCGAACGTCGCGTCGAAGATCCGGATCGGCTGGAAGCCGGCCCAGTTGTCGGAGTTGAACGAGCCACAGAACGTCTGGCCCGGAACGCAGAACTGGCCGGGATGATCGCCGTAGAGATCCGAGTGGCCGATCTCCCAGACGAACGCCATCGGCGTGTCCCAGACGCCGCCCCAGTCGAGCGCGTTGCCGATCTGGTTCGTCGAGAACTCCGGGGTCAGCGGCCCGTCCTTCTGGCTGTTTAGCACGAGGACGCTCGACGTCGTGTGGCTCGTCTCGTCAGTGACCTGCTCCTGGTAAGCGGCCGTGGGCGATGGAGCCCAGATGTGAACGTCGACGACGTCGTGGGCGTGCATCACGAACGGGTTCTTGCCCGAGGCGTCCGTGAGCATGCCGTTGAACGCAGCGGGCTCGGTGATCTGCTTCCCCTGCTGCTCGAGCGTCCAGACGGGCGAGCACGCGGTGTAGACGTTCGGCTCCTGCGCGACGTTGAAGCCACCGTTGGCAGTGCACTGCTTTGTGAACGAGTCGGGATAGAACTGCAGCTCGAGGAAACCCTCGCCGCCGAGCTTCTTCGGGTTCGAGTCCTTGACCGTGCCCCCGAACCAGAACGTCGGCCCCACGCTCGACACCGGGACTGTTCCGTCAGCGGGCAGGGCGACGCGCCACGTGATGTTCTGCGCCGAGCCGGACGCTGACGAAACGGGATCGAGCTCCGGCTCGTCGTGACCGGTGCAGCCTGCCGTGTAGTACTCCGACCAGTCGCTGTCGTCAGCGCTCAGACCGCCGATTACGTGCGCGAGACAGGCGGCCGTGCCTGCGCCGGCGGTTCCCGAAGTGACGGCTCCCGCGCCTGCCGTCGTGCGGGCGGCCCCGGCGGACGCGCTCAACCCGAGCACGACCGTAGAGACTGCTGCGAGCAAGGCAAACCTCACTCGAGTCATCTGCTACCCCCTTCTGGGTTGTCTCCTCTGCTGGCCCTGAGTGGAGACTAACGCTCGGCCCTGCGAGGAGGTCGGCGGCTAGTTGGCGGGAGGCGGCGGGTTGTACGGCGGGCAGTCGCAGGGAGGGTTCTCTGCCTTCCCGTCCCACTTGACGAAGGTGACCGGCCCGAGCGCCGCGGGTGACACCATGGGAAGCCGCGTCGAGCCGTCCATGGTGAATGCGGCCGGGCTGTACCCGTTAGGCGGGAAGAGCTCCATGTCGAGCAATCCCATGTGCATGTAGGAGTCGGCAACCAACTGCGCGCAGAAGTACGTGCCGAAGAAGAACGACGCCCGGTCCTGTCCCGCCAGGAACGTCGCCCCCAGCCCCGTGACCTCAGGATCCTGACCGAACTGGGACGTCCCGGTGGGGAACGGCATGGCGTCGATCCGGTTGATGAAACGGCGCAACGCGCCGAACCGATCCGACGTCACAGCAGGTTGGAGCTGGCGGAGCCAGAAGCCACCCATGTCGGTCTTGGTCGAGTAGTAGGCAAGGACGTCGTCAAGCACGGAGACGCGGCACCCAGGATGGGTGCCATCCGCGTACTTCCCGTAGATCCTGTTGTCCGGATCGGTCGCGTACGGATCCGGGAAGCAGAGGCCCCCGTCACCCGGGGCGTCCCAGAAGAACAGGTCGTCCTCGTCGGCTATGACCATCCCGATGTGGGAGTACGGGGGCCAGCCCTCCGCGAGCTCGAGGTTCTCGACCATCACGCCGGCCTGAGAGCTTCCGTGCAGGAAGAAGAGGTCGCCCGTACCGAGCTGCGGGCGCACCTGCGTGTAGGTGGTCGAGGGTTCGGTGGGCAGGGTCGACATGTGACCTCTTTCAGCTCGTCGGGGCGGCATCCGTCGCCGCGTCTTCTTCGTAACCCTCCCACCCCGCGAGGCGTAGCGCAGCGAAGAACCGTTCCACCGACTCCTCGGGGATGGACGCAAAGAGCGTCCGCAGCGTGGTGATGGACATGTTCGGCCAGGCCCGCAGCGTCTCCGCAAGAGCCGCACGCGCGCGCGGCAGGTCGCCCAGCAGCGCGGACGTGGCGGCGATATTCGAGTAGGCGGTCGCTGCCGCGGCCTCCGGATCGACCTCGAGCGCTCTTTCGCTCGCCTCTCTGGCCTCCTCGTAGCGGCCGGCGTTCCACAGGACGACCTGCTTGCCCGCATGAAAGGTCCACAACTGCGGATCGCGGGGGCTCAGGCGAATCGCGGTGTCGAGCTCTCGGAGTCCTTCCTCCGTCCGGCCCGCGATGCCGAGGAACTGCCCCAGGAGTGACCGCGCGACCGGCAGGCTCGGGTTCAGCTTCACCGCACGGCGGAGGTCGGCGACCACGTCGTCATATCTGCCCTGGACGGAGCAGGCAAGAGAGTGGAACAGGTAGCCGTTGGCCTCCATGGGATCACAGGCGACCGCCAACTCCGCGTGTTCGACCAGCCCGGCGAAGTCGGCGTCTCGATCGACCGTCCAGTGGTGCTGAAGCATCCGGTAGTGGCCGTGCGCGAGGTGCGCATGCCCGAAGGCCGACGCTGGATCGAGCTGGACGGCACGGGTCAAGAGCGCGACCGCCTGCTCGTTGTCGGCCCGCGTCGGGCGGCGAAGATGCCAAGTGCCGCGGAGGGCGTAGTCCCACGCGGTCAGGTCGGCAGGCGGCTGGCGCATGGCGCGTTCCGACATTGCCCGCAGGAGCTCCGGCCGCAGTGCGACCGAAATCGCCTGCGCGATCTCGTCGCCGGTCGCAAACGCGTCGTCCAACGTCGTGTTCCAGCGGTCCGCCCAGACATGCTGTCCAGTCTCAGCCTCGAGCAGCTGGGCGGAGATCCGTACCCGCTGGTCGACCCGTCGCAAGCTGCCGACCACCAGGTACTCGGCGCCGAGCTCCTTGCCGACGACGACCGGATCGATGGTCTGGCCTTTGTAGGTGAACGTCGAGTTGCGCGCGATTACCGGAAACTGGTGCCACATGGCGAGGTGCGTGATGAGATCGTCGACCAGGCCGTCGGCGAGGTACTCGGCGTCGGCATCACCCTCGGCCGTCTCGAACGGCATGACCGCGATCGCGGGCCAGGACGAGGTCGTCGGCCGAGCCGGCACCGTCTGACCGGGGACGTCGACGAAGAAGGCGTGGATCGGATGCGGAATGTTCTTGACGTACTGCGAGCCGATGTCCTCGAGCGACGGGGTGTCTCCAGCCTCGTCGCGAACGAGCGCGGAGATACAGATGCCGCCGGGACGTGCAAGCCGCTCGAGACGAGCCGCGATGTTGATCCCCGAGCCGTAGATCCGATCCGTGTCGACGACGACCTCGCCGCTGTGCACCCCCATGCGGAACTGCATCCGGCCCGCGGGATCGTATTGCTCGTTCGTGTCCAGGACGAACTCCTGAAACCGAAGCGACGCGTCGAGCGCGGAACCCGCGTTGCCGTATTCGAACAGGAAGTTGTCCCCGGGGGAGTCGACCAACCGTCCGCCGTGCTCGACCGCGATCTGCTCTGCCGCTTCGCGGAAGACCTTGATCGCCTGGATCGTGGCCAGCTCGTCGGCAGCCATGAGCCTGCTGTAACCCGTGGCATCGGCGCTGACGAGCGTGGCGTGCCGCCGCTCGACAGCGGTCATCACCATCGCGACTCACCGGACGCCAGCACGGCGTTCAGTCTCCTCCAATGAGTGCCGGCGTGCAAAGCGGAGCACCTCGAGGGCTTCCGCACCGATCGCGGGCAAAAGTGGAGGCGGTCGCGCGCCCAGGGTGCTTTGAGGTTAGGTTCTCCGAACGGGGTCTCTCAAGACGTGGAAAGGAACTCCCATGCCAAAGGTCGTGTTCACCCACGCGGTCGTCGACGTAGATCGCTGGTTGAAGGGCAAAGCTGATCGCGCCGCAGCCCTCGGTAGCAATGTGGTCGAAGACGGGAGCAACAACATCGCCATCACTGCCGACGTCGACGATTTCGCTGCACTGCAAGCGATGTTGGCGGCGCCGCCTGCCGAGGTTCAGGCACAGATGGACGAGCACGGGGTCGTCCCTCCCATCACGACCTACGTAGAGGCCTAGTCCGCCCCACTCAATCGAACTCGAGGGGCGCTTGCACTCCTAGCGCGGCCAAACCGAGATCGCAGCGCACCGTGCGGCCGGTGCCGAAACGGTGCCGCCTCTTTGGGCAGAGGCAGTGCTAATGGGGAAAGAGCGAGGCCCGCCGGAGCGGGCCTCGTTGTACGGTAGGGAGCGACTCTTAAGGGATCGTGGTGAAGAATGCGTCGCTCGGGTCTGTGGCCCCGTCGACGGCCATACCGAAGAACGGCTGGAAGACGTTGCCGCTCGTGGTCATGCCTTCATAGTCGCCAACGAAGTAGCCGCCGGCGTCGGCTGCCTGCTCGAGGTCGAAGGGGCCGCCGACATGGGCTTCGTTCCCCCAGCTAGCCGCGTTCGCGCAGTTGGCGCTGCAGCGTACGAGCCACGCGTTTGTAGGCAGGCCGGGCGCATTGTCATTCTCGCGGAGGTCGTAATACGTCACTCCAACTGTGCCGTTCGCGGCAACGCCGAGCGTGGCGGTGAATGCTTGTTGATCGCCAGTCGGGATGTTCGTGGGAGTCTGATTGACCTTTACCGGCGCAGACCATGTCGCTCCGCCATCCGTCGACTGCGAGAAGAAGATCGAGTCGATCCCGTTCAGGCTGTCATCGTCCCAAGCCGCGTAGACGTTCCCGTTGTGCGGATCGACAGCAAAGTCCGGCAAGTCGCCGCCGCGGATCTGATGGCCGTTGTCAGGATCGGTTGGCCCAAAGAAGCTCGGGTCGATCCGCGCGATGACCGTCGCCTTCTTCGACCACGTCACGCCGTGATCGGACGACCGCACAACTGCGATCTGCGCGCCTCGCAGCGGCGCCTTATGGTCGGCAAACTGGACCATCCCGTCGAGCAGGTCGTGCGTAGCGTTCGGCAGGACCACGATGATGTTTCCGATCGTGCCGGCATGCGTGCCGGGGTCGTACGCGACACGGGCCGGCTCCCAACTCTGACCACCGTTCGTCGTGCGCGAGAACCACGTCTGCTCGACGTACGACGCAGCATGAAATCTCCCCTGGTCGCTCGCGTTGCGGCCGGGCGGCGACAGGAAGCGGTCCCAGACCGCATAGACACGGTTCGAGTCATATGGGTCCGCCGTGATCGACTCCTTGTCGAGGCCGGCCGTGTTGTCGGCCGTGACCTCCGTCGCCGGCGACCAGCTCTCGCCACCGTTCGTCGACTTGTTGACGATGACCGCGTTATGCGTGTCGAAGACGTCGAACGACAACGAAATCGAGTAGAGGTCTCCGTTCGGAGCGAAGGAGACCCACGGATCTGACGCCCTGTCGTAGGTGCCGCCGGAGCACAGGGTGTCCCCCGGGAGCGCGACCGGATGCCAAGTCTGCCCACCATCTTTCGACCAGCTGGCGACGAGGCCGCGAGCGCCGCCATCATTCCAACGGTCCTGCTGGTACGCCCCGACGATGTTGTTCGCGTCGGTCGGGTTGATCGTCGAACGCATTTCCGGCTCCGCATTCATGTAGAGCGTGCTACCCAACAGTGACTGCTGCGCACCCGCGTTGTCGGCCGTGCAACCACTGAACGGGCTCGGCCCAGACGCCACGACCACCCCGGCCCCGGCCGCAGCGGCCACGAGCGCCAGCGCCAACGCACACCCAATGCCAAACGTTACGAGACGTCTCCTCACCGTGTCCTCACTTTCTCGTGTGCGTCGACACTACTCCACACACGAACCTAGGCCGCCCGTGCGTGGGGACGATGAGCAGCAACGAGCGCTTTCTCGAACTCGCAAGGACGCTGGCCTGGGCCAGCGTTCCGGAATGACCCCTGAGGGCGAGAACGGGACTGGCGGGTTCGATGCCCTCCGTCAGGGGCGGCGAGGTGTCACGAGACTGCCACTGAGGTGATGAAGCGGTGGATGGCCTCGTTGGCGTTGTCCTGAAACGACGGGTTGACCAGGCCGGGGACGAGGTCTGCTTGGTTGACCATCGGACCATTCAGCTTGTTGGCCTCGCTGGCGTAGAACGCCCCGTTCGAGAGGGTCGGGTCGGTGACGCCATCGACGAGTCGCTTCGCCCCGACGTCGAGTTTGTGGGCGAGACCGAGGGCGGGCATGACGTACTTGGCGGCTACCCGGATAGGTAGGGGAAGGTCGCTGGCTGCTCCGGTGCCGGTGGTGTTGCCGGGGCTCACGGTGAGGAAGCGGCGGTCGGGATGTTTGCGGGCCAGGTAGGCCATCCAGAGGGCGCCGATGTACTTGGCCTGGCCGAAGGCCAGGTTGAAGTCGGGTTTGTGGCTGGCCCAGTAGGTGCCGTCGATGACGGTGGTGAGTTCGTCGGCTGAGGTTGAGACGAACGATGGCCCCTTCATCCGCAACTTCGGGACACCCCTGACTGCTTCGCTTCCCGCGAAGACCGCAACCTCGTCAAGCCGCCCCTCGGCCAGGAGCCCTTCGAGGAGGACGACGTGGCCAAGGACGTTCGTCGCGAACACGGTGGTGACCCCCTCAGTGGTCACGCCCAACGTCTGCGGGCCAATGACGCCTGCGTTCATGACCAGTGCGTCGACGGATCCGTCGATGTCGGCCAGGCTGGCGCGGACCGAGTCCAGATTGGCGACGTCCATGAGAACGATGTCGAAGATGTTCCGGCCGGTCTCAGTTTCGAGTTCGGCCTTCGCCGTCCTAGCCCGCTCCGCGTTCCGGCACGCCAGGTAGACGCGGCCGAACTCGGGGCGCAATGCCAGCTGCCGGGCTACCTCCTTGCCGATCCCGGCGTTGGCGCCCGTGATCAGTGCGGTCTTTTCCAGCGCTGTGCTCATAGGGATTCCCTCTCATCTCTTGTAGGCCCAGCCAGGCCGCGCCTAACGGGATCGCGGCTCAACCGTTTCGGAAGAATGGAACGTTCAGTCCACTCTGCCTAACAGTTTTTGGCATGTCAATGCCATTTCTCCTACACTCTGGCCGATGTCCTCGGGGAAATCTGGTGCCTCACGGTTGACGCCCAAGGGCGCAGCGACACGCGCACGCATCGTCGACGCCGCGGCAGAGCTGATCTTTCAGCAGGGTGTTGCTCGCACCACGATCGAGGAAGTGCGCGACGGTGCGCACGTGAGCAACTCGCAGCTCTACCACTACTTCGAGGACAAGCCAGCGCTGGTTCGCGCAGTCATCGAGCGCCAGACCGAAAGGGCAATAGGCACACAGGAGCAGTTCGACCTCAGCAGCCTCAATGGCTTACGGGAGTGGCGTGACTTTGTCGTTGATCACGCCCGCGACATCGGCGGCCGGGGAGGTTGCCCAGTTGGCTCGTTGGGTGCCGCGCTCGCCGAGACAGAGCCCGAAGCCAGGGCACTGGTTGCGGCGTCCTTCGCTCGCTGGGAGACCAGCATCATGGCTGGTCTTCTGCGGATGCACGAGCTCGGGGTACTAGCACCTGAGGCCGATCCGCGCCAGCTCGCCCTTGCCACGCTTGCCGCGCTTGAGGGCGGCCTCCTGCTCGCTCAGGTTCAGCGCGACCCCGAACCGCTCGCCGCCGCGCTCGACGCAATGATCACGCTCATCACGACCCTCAGCAGCACCACCAGCACTCCGCTCGACCACTGAGCGCGGACAGACCACCTACGGAAGGTGCCCCGTTGCGCGGACTGCCAGAGCGGCCAGTCTTGGACTGCTTGCGCCATTTCTATCCGCGAGGGAGGGCGTCGAATCGATTCGCGCTCGGCTGGGCCAGCGTCCTATCACCTGACTGCGGACAACTATTCCGATCGACGCGCTTTCCGATCTGTTCCGATCGAAAAGCGCCGATTTGCGGGGAAAGTGGAGGCGGCGGGAATCGAACCCGCGGAAGGTTCCCACCGTGTTCATGCGTGCCGGTTGCCAGAGGCGACCGTCGTCACCTACTCGACTATCGCAGCGAACGAGCGTTTCGGAAGTAGGCCGCTACTGCGATCTCTGGCGTGACCTCTGATCCAAGATCGAGTGTGCACGCCTATCCACGTCGGCGTTGCAATGCACCGCAGCGCTGAGCAGCAGCGACCCCCATTCCTCGGTTTTGCTGAATCGACCGACATAGAGCGGGACCAGATCCCCGTGCTTGTCGCTGACCAGGATCTTCCCCTGGTTCCCTGCACCGCGTACCGGCACCCACTTGATGCTCTTGAGATCCATGAGATCGACCGCTCGCCTCCAGGGCCCGATGGTTAGCTCGAGACGAGTAGGCGAGTAGTGAAGTCGCGGCAGAGCGGTCCAGAGAGCAAGACCGGTAGCCAGAACTAATAGCCAGCTGTACTTGACCCCGGTCACCCATCCTTCAGTACCGACGATCACGAGCCAGATGATCACGCCGACGCTAGCCGGTACGAGCGGACCGAGGAACGTCGGCCTAGCCACGCCCACGACTTCCGCAGTGCTGACGGAGTTCATTTCAGTATCCGCCACTACGGGGATGCGCCAGCCGAAGAGCCGATGACGGCACTCGTGTAAGCCTGGCCGTAGAGCCGAAGAGAATTCAGGCCGGGCTTATAGATGTTGGCGTACTTGTATGGCCTAAACCCGCGAAGCGGGAACAGATAACCGCCAAGTGCTCCGCCGACGCCCCCAGCTACCGTCCCAGCAACGAGGTTGCAGGTTACTGGAGTGCCGTGGATTAGGTTGCTGACGGCGGTTGCTGCGGCGCCGCCGAGGGCACCACATGCGCTCCATTCGACCCACGTGGCCCCTACGCACGCTCCGGTCACCAGTCCTCCGACCGCCCCGGACACTGTGGCTGCGCCGAGGCCCGACCATGAGAACGCGTGCTGTCCCGTCGCTGCTCCGTAGAGATAAGTGCCGCCTCCCACGACCCCGCCGACAAGACCACCGATCGCGGCGCCGACGCCTATGTCGATCCCAATCCCAAGACCGTACGGATCGACATAGTCGACCGGATCACCGTCAACGTAGGCATACGCGGCCTGGGTCTGGTCAACAGCAGGATCGACACTGCTGAACTGCCCGGTCGCGGGGTCGTAGTAGCGGTGTTGCAGGTAAAGCAGCCCCGATTCCGTGTCGGTGTACGAGCCGGCGAAGCCGAGTGGGTTGGCGGCTGTCCCGGTCGAGGCGCTGAGTGTCCCGTATGGGGTGTAGGTGTAGGTGCCAGCGAGCGTGCCGGATGCGTTCGTGAGCGCTCGGGTTGAGCCGAGCTCATCGTGGAGGTAGTAGAGGACGGTGCTGCCGTTGATCTGTTCGAGCGGGTGTCCGTCTGGCCCGTTGATGTAGTCGGTGCTGCCGTCGGCGAGTAGTTGTGGCGTTCCGCCGAGCCCTGACGGGCTCCAGGTCAAGGCTTCGGTGGTGTGGCCTGTCGCCTTGGAGACGCGGACTCCGTCGCCGTTGTAGGCGTAATTGGTCGACCCGTATGTGGTGACGCGGCCGAGCTGGTCGTAGCTGAGGGCGGTTGTGCCGCCTGGGCTGGTGATGGAGGTGCGGTCTCCGAGGCTGTCGTAGCCGTAGCTGGTCTGGGCGGGTTGGAGGGCGACCATGGCGGCGACGAGCGAGCCGGTCGTGGAGAAGGTGGCGGTGCGGGAGCCGGTGGAGCCGCTGCTTGTGAGTGCCTGGTCGGCGACCGCGCTTGCGATCGTGGGGCCGCCTGCCTGGCTTCGTTGCGTTGTCATTTGCGATGGGGCGGTCCAGGTCCCGGCAGCGGAAGAGTTGGCCGCCAGCGCGACCACCAACTCGTCTGTCCCCTTGGTAGCGGTAACCGATGGCGCGACCACCGAGGTGCCGGAGGCGGTGGTCCCGTTCGAGCTGGCATCGATCGGCGTGACCGGGTTTACGCCGCGGTAGACGATGAGGTTTGCGGCCTTGGCGAAGGTCTTGGAGAAGGTGACGGTGGCGGCTGTATCGCCTGTCTGGGCGGTGCGGCGGTAGAGGACGAGCTGGGTGTTCGATGCCCCTGCTCCTGAGCTGTAGGAGCCGACTTGGGTGTAGCCGCTGGGGGTCGACTTGATGGTCTGGTTGCCGGGCAGAGTTACGGCGAGCAGGATCTGGTCGTTTGCTTGGACGCCGGAGGGGAGGGTGAGCGTCAGGGTGGAGCCGGTGCCGTTGTCGCCGGCCGAGGTAGTGCCGACGCCGCTGATGGTCGAGACCTGGCTGGTGACCTGGTGCTGGGCGTTGAAGGTCTGGGCTGCCTGGGCGAGCTGTGTGGGATCGCCGGAGGCGTCGTAGCCGTAGCTGCCCGTGCTGGAGGTGCTAAGGCGGTCAAGCGGGTCGTAGTTGTAGCTTTGCGAGCTCGGTCCGGGAGTACCGGTGTCCGTCTCGGTTTGCACCTGGGAATCGGGGTTGTAGGTGTAGGTGGCGCTCGCCAGCGCGCTTGAAGGGTTCGCTGTCGGCGCGTCTTGGGTGGTGAGGAGATTGTCGGCGGTGTCGTAGGTCGAGCTGATCGTGGTCGAGTTCGGGTTGCTCTGGCCGGTCAGGTTGCCGTCGGCGTCGTAGCTGAAGTTGGTGCTATGGCCGAGCCAGTCGGTCACTATGGATTCGCGTCCGGCTCCGTCCCAGGTCTGATTGACCGTCTGGCTTCTGCCGGGATAGGTGATGCTGGTGATCTCGTTGTCGAGGTCGTAGCCGTAGCCGATGGTGGCGCCAGCGCCGTTTGTCGTTGAGGAGAGCCGCTCGAGCGAGTCGTAGCTGTAGCTCGTGGTGCCGCTGCCGTCGCTCATTGAGGTGCGCATGCCGTCGGCGTCGTAGGCGTAGCTGACGTTTGACGCTGCTGCATAGCCCGTGGCGGGGTTGGAGTAGGTGATCGCGGTCAGCTCGTTGGCCGCGTCGTATCCATAGGTGGCTTTACCGCCATTGGTGGTCAGGGTGCTGAGGTTGCCTGCCGGGTCGTAGGTGGAAGTCGTCGTGCCACTGGTGGGCTGGCTCTCCTGGATTTGTTCGTTGCGCGAGTTGAAGTAGTCGACGGTCGTCTGGCCGCCGGGGTCGATGCTCGTCGTGCAGTAGGTGGCTCCCGTGACCGAGCTCGAGCAGGCGCCAGTACCTGGCTGGATGTCGTAGTGATAGGAGGTGGTGGCTGCGTAAGCGGTGCCGTAGCCGGCGATCACCGTTGATTTGCGTGAGTCGGCGTCGTAGTTGGTCTTGGTGACGTTGCCGATCGGATCGGTGACAAGTGTCTGGTTACCGTCGCCGTCGTAGCCGTAGTCGGTCTCCTTCCCGCGCGGATCCGTGACAGAGGTGACGTCGCCGTCGGCGTTGTACGTCCAGGTAGACGTGTCAGCGACCCGTGGGTCGCCGGGCAGGGGGCATTGGACGCTGGCGGCGGTGGCATCTGGTGAGGTCTCGCAAGTCTTCCGGCCGAGCCGGTCGTAGACGAAGGCCGTGGTGTCGTTGAGGCCGCTGGTGGGATGGGTTGTGACGGTGGCGAGGTCGCCCTGGCCGTCGTAGGTGTAGTCGGTGACGTGTCCGGCCGGATCGGTGACCTCTGTGAGATCGCCGGCGTACCCGTCCGTGTAGCTGTACTTGGTCGTCGCGATCGGCGAGAGGCCAATCCC
>DASXJE010000287.1 GCA_036497565.1 Mycobacteriales bacterium | reverse complement strand
CACTGCCGGCCTCCCACACGTCGTGGCGTGGCGGGTCGGTGAGGAGGACAACCGCCGGCACTGGCACCGCCCCTGCTGGCAGGCGCGGTTACGCCGGAGCACTCGCGTCCAGCGAACGAGGAACGCGCCGCGCCATGGGTGAGATCCGCGCCAACACGGTGCTGCCGGCCCGGCGGACACCGGTGACGCTGCACACCGCCGACGGGCTCCGCCTGGTCGGAGAGCTCGCGCTTCCGGAGGAGCGCGATCCCGTCGCGACCCTCGTCATGCTGCACCCGCTGCCGACCCAGGGCGGGATGATGGACAGCCACCTGTTCCGCAAGGCCTCCTACCGGCTGCCGGCGCTGGCCGGCCTCGCCGTACTCCGCTTCAACACGCGCGGGACCGAGAGCGACCACGGTCGCAGCGCGGGGGAGTTCGACGGTGGAGACAGCGAGCGGTACGACGTCGCGGCGGCGCTCGATCTCGTCGACTACCACGACCTGCCCGCACCGTGGCTGGTCGGCTGGTCCTTCGGGACCGAGCTGGCGCTCCGGCACGGCTGCGACGCCGACGTCGTCGGGGCGATCCTGATCTCACCGCCGCTGCGCGCCGCGACCGACGCCGACCTCGACGCCTGGGCCGAGTCGAAGAAGCCGCTCGTCGCCATCGTGCCCGAGCTCGACGACTACCTGCGCCCAGACGCCGCCCGGGCCCGATTCGCGCGGGTGCCGCAGGCCGAGGTGGTCGCCGTACCGGGTGCCAAGCACCTGCTGGTCGGCTACACCGAGACCGTGCTCGACGAGATCGTCCGGCACATCGAGCCGGCAGCCTTCCCGCTGCCCCGGACCTGGCCGGAGACCTGATGCCGCTCTTCGAACTGTCGGACAAGACCGCGCTGGTGACCGGCGCGTCGCGGGGCATCGGCCGGATGATCGCCGTCGCGTTCGCCGAACGCGGCGCCGACCTCGTCCTGGTCAGCCGCAACGCCGACGCGCTCGCCGACGTCGCGGCCGAGGTCGAGCTGCTCGGTCGGACGGCTCTCGTGCTGCCCACCGACGTCACCCACCGCAGCGCGGTCGAGGAGACCGTGGCGACCGCCATCGACGGGCTCGGACAGATCGACATCGTCGTCAACAACGCGGGCGGCACGTCCTTCGCCGTCCCGTTCACCGAAATGCGCTTCTCCGGCTGGGAGAAGGTGATGCACCTCAACGTCGATGCGATGGTGCACGTGCTCCAGGCCGTGGGACCGCACATGATCGAGCGCGGATCGGGTTCGGTGATCAACGTCGCGAGCGTCGCCGCGCTCGGCGGCACGCCGACGCTCGCGCCCTACGCCGCGTCGAAAGCGGCTGCGGTGTCCCTGACCCGGACCCTCGCGCTGGAGTGGGCGGAGTCCGGCGTACGGGTCAACGCGCTCTGCCCGGGGTGGACGGCCACCGACCTCAACCGGGTGCTCTGGGAGGACCCGGACGCGTCCCGGTCGATGACCGACGAGATCCCGATGGGCCGGTGGGGGACGCCGGAGGAGATGGTGGGGCCGGCCGTGTTCCTCGCATCCGAGGCCTCCTCCTACATGACCGGTCACACCCTCGTGGTCGACGGTGGGCTCAGCGCGCGCTGAGCCGCGATGTGAGCGGTACGGTACGCAGATGCCTTCTGTGCACCTGCAACACCGCGACTCCGGCCGAGGTATGCCGATCGTCCTGCTCCACGCGTTCCCGCTGTCGAGCGCGATGTGGTTGGCGCAACGTGAAGCGCTGTCCGCGTCGTACCGGGTGATCACTCCCGACCTGCGGGGATTCGGGGGAACCCAGATCGGTCACGACGAGCCGTCGTTGGATCACGCCGCCGACGACGTCGCGACCTTGCTCGACGCCCTGGGTCTCGATCGTGTCGTGCTCGGCGGGCTGTCGATGGGCGGCTACGTCGCGATGGCCTTCCTCCGTCGGCACCCGCACCGCGTCTCGGCGCTGGTGCTGGCTGACACCAAGGCGACCGCCGATCCGCCTGCAGCGCAGGACAATCGGGAGCGGATCGCGGTCGAGGTCACCGGGGCGGCCGGGACGCAGATCCTGGTCGACGAGGTGCTTCCCGGCCTGGTCGGGCCGACGACCGTCGAGGAGCGGCCGCTGGTGCTCGGCCGGGTCCGTGGCCTGGTGCAGGCCGCCCCGACCATGGCGGTGGCGTGGGCGGAGCGGGCGATGGCTGCCCGTCCTGACTCCCTCGACGTACTGGCAGCGACCAATGTGCCGGCGCTCGTGATCGTCGGAGAAGAGGACAAGCTGTCCACAGTGGACGACGCCGACGCGATGGTCGAGGCGCTGCCCGACGCCCGCCTCGTCGTGATCCCCCGGGCGGGTCATCTCACCGCGGTCGAGGAGCCGGACGCCTTCACGGCTGCCGTCGAGTCCTTCCTCGCCGCAGTGCCTCGGCGCGCGGATGTTCCGGAGCCTTACTAGGCTCATACGCATGACAGACATGCGCTATCGCCCGCTCGGTGACTCGGGTCTCGTCGTATCGGTCGTAGGTCTGGGGTGCAACAACCTCGGCCGGGCCGGCACCCGGACCGCCGATCTCGACGGCAGTCGCGAGGTCGTCGACACCGCGATCGACGCCGGCATCACGCTTTTCGACGTCGCCGACATCTACGGTGCCGAGCCGGGACTGTCCGAAGACCTGCTCGGGCAGACCCTGGTCGGGCGGCGGGACGACGTACTCGTGGCGACGAAGTTCGGCATGGACATGGCCGGCGCCAACGGTCCCGACTGGGGCGCGCGCGGCTCGCGGCGTTACATCCGGCGGGCGGTCGAGGCGTCGCTGCGTCGGCTGCGTACCGACTACATCGATCTCTACCAGTACCACGCGCCGGACGGCATCACGCCGGTCGACGAGACGCTCGCCGCGCTCGGTGAGCTGGTCGACGAGGGCAAGGTGCGCTACATCGGCTCGTCCAACTTCGCCGCGTGGCAGGTGGTCGAGGCGGAGTTCGCCGCGCGGTCGGCGAGTGTCCCGCGCTTCATCAGTGCGCAGAACCACTACAGCCTGCTCGAGCGCGGACCGGCGACCGAGCTGGCCCCGGCCTGCAACGCGTACGGCGTCGGGCTGCTGCCGTTCTTCCCGCTCGCCAACGGCCTGCTCACGGGCAAATACCGCCGGGACGAGAAGCCCTCGGCGGGTACCCGCATCGGTGACAGCAAGCCGCAGTTGCACCAGGACGCCGACTGGGACCTGCTCGAGGCGTTGCAGCGTTACGCCGACGAGCGTGGCATCTCGATGCTCGACGTCGCGATCGGGGGGCTTGCCGCGCAGCCCGCTGTGACATCGGTGATCGCCGGCGCGACCAGCTCGGAGCAGGTGAAGGGCAACGCCGACGCCGGGCTGTGGGAGCCGTCGGCGGCCGACGTCGCCGCGCTCGACGGGGTGCTTGCCGCCGGTCGGGACTGAGCGGCGGGCTAGGTCGTACCGCTGTCGAGCCGCCCGGGGATGTCCGCGACCAGGCGCCCGATCGTGGCGAGTTGCTCGAGGACGTGGGACCGCGCGGTGTCGAGCTCCTCGACCTGCCGGCGCGCCTCCGCCACCAGTTGATCGGCCTGCTCCTGGGCCTCGGCGACGCGGCGCGCCGCCTCCGCGAGGGAATTGGCTCGACGTTCCCGGTCGGCCCGGCTCTCTTCGGTACGGCGGGACCGTAGGGCGATCTCGAAGTCGGCGCCGGCCTGGTCGCGTTCGGTCTGTGCGATGTTGACCAGCCGCCGGGCGAGAGTCTCCGCCTCGCTCGTCACCTGCTGGGCGTGCGCGTCGGCTTCTCCCCGGACCCGGGCGGCGTAGTCGTCGCTCTCGCCCCGTACCCGTTGCGCGTGCTCCTCGGCCTCGCCACGGGTGCGGGCGGAGTAGCCGTCCGCCTCGTGGCGACTCGCCTCGGCGCGCTGCTCGGCCTCGGTGATCAGGGCCGCGGCGTCCCGATCGGTGGCCGCCCGGATTGTGCCGATCTCTCCCTCGAGACGGGCCAGTTCTGCGCGCTGCGTCGCGGTGTCCTCGACCGCTTTCTGCCGGATGGCGTTGCCCTCGGCCTCGGCGAGCCGCAGCATTCCGGCGATCCGCTCGCCCATGTTCTCGAAGGTCGGCAGGCCGGTCTGCTCGAGCCGGGCCCGCAGCGACTCGATCTCGCCGTGTGCGGTGCCGAGCTGACTGGCCAGATCGGCGGACCGGGCGGCGGCGGCGTCCCGGTCGCCCGCGGCGATCCGCAGTGCCGCCTCCAGCCGCTCCACGTGCTCCTCGACCTGTCCCCGGTCGTATCCGCGCAGGACGACGTCGAAGCTGTCACCGGGACCCGAGAGGGGGATCAGCTCGGTGTGGTCCGAATCCATCCGTCCATCGTCGCACGCGCAGCCGCACCCGCGGCGACGCTCCCGCGACCCTTTTGCCTCGCCCGGCGCCCGCCTTGCATTCGGCGTGAACGTCACGTTCAAGCCATCTAGCGGCATCGACGTCACGTTGGTGCCGAACGGGGGCGGGCCGGGGCGGGTCGAGTCCGCGACGGCTCCCCGTTCCGCTTGAACGTCACGTTCAAGCGGTCTAGCCGCATCAACGTCACGTTGAGGCGGAATCGAGGGCGACGTCGGCGTACGTCGGGGGCGTCCGGCGACATCGTGCGTCCTACTGGCCTATCTGCCCTTCGATGCGAGTACGGCGCAGATGTCGACCCGGGTACGCGGCCGCCGCCCTCCGTTCCGCTTGAACGTCACGTTCAAGCGGTCTAGCCGCATCAACGTCACGTTGACGCGGGATAGGAAGCGGTCAGGGGGCCGGTTCGACCAGTTCGACCAGGACGCCGCCGGCGTCCGCGGGGTGGATGAAGTTGATCCGGGAGCCGGCGGTGCCGCGCCGCGGCTCGTCGTAGAGCAGCCGCAGGCCGCGCCCCCGCAGGGTCGCGCAGACGTCGTCGACCGACTCGACGGTGTACGCGAGTTGCTGGATCCCCGGACCGCTGCGGTCGAGGAACCTCGCGATCGCCGAGTCCGGGCGCAGCGGCGCGAGCAGCTGCAGCCGGGTGCCGTCCGGGTCGCCGACCGCCAGCATCGCCTCGCGTACGCCCTGCTCCTCGTTGCACTCCTCGTGTACGACGTGCAGGTCGAAGGTGCGGGCGTAGAACTCCTTGGCCTCGTCGAGATCGGCGACCGCGATCCCGACGTGGTCGATCCGGCTGAACATCCGCCCCCTCCTCACCCGTGATCAAGAGGGGATACCGGCACGAAACGCCGTACGAAACCCCTCTTGATCACGGGTGAGGGTACGCCGGTGGGGAGGGGTCACCGGACGTCCGCCGGTATCCTGGCGGGCACCGCACCCGGCGGCCCAGACCGGCGCGGCATCGTGGGAGGCACCATGACCGGCTCGGTGATCGCCAGTGGCGCCCGGACCCCGATCGGCCGGCTGCTCGGCTCGCTCAAAGGCTTCACCGGCGCGCAGCTCGGCGGGCTGGCGATCGAGGCGGCGCTCGGCCGCGCCGGGATCTCCGGCGACCAGGTGCAGTACGTGATCATGGGCCAGGTCCTGCAGGCCGGCGCCGGCCAGATCCCGTCCCGGCAGGCCGCGGTCGCCGGAGGCATCCCGATGACGGTGCCGTCGATCACGATCAATAAGGTCTGCCTGTCCGGACTCGACGCGATCGCGCTGGCCGACCAGCTGATCCGGGCCGGTGAGTTCGACATCGTCGTCGCCGGCGGGATGGAGTCGATGACCGGGGCGCCGCACCTGCTTCCCGGGTCCCGCGCGGGCTACCGCTACGGCTCGATCGAGGTCCTCGACGCGATGGCGCACGACGGCCTGACCGACCCGTTCGACCACGTCGCGATGGGCGAGTCGACCGAGCGCTACAACGCCCGGCTCGACATCTCCCGCGGCGAGCAGGACGAGTTTGCCGCGAAGTCGCACCAGCGGGCCGCGCTCGCCCAGAAGGACGGCCTGTTCGACGAGGAGATCGTCGCGGTGCAGGTCCCGCAGCGCCGCGGCGACCCGATCGAGTTCGCCGCCGACGAGGGCATCCGGGCCGACACCACCGCCGAGTCGCTGGGCCGGCTCCGCCCGGCCTTCGCGCAGGACGGCACCATCACCGCCGGGTCGTCGTCGCAGATCTCCGACGGCGCCTGCGTGGTCGTCGTCATGTCGGCCGCGAAGGCGGCCGAGCTCGGCATCACCCCCCTCGCCGAGATCGGCGCCCACGGCAATGTCGCCGGTCCCGACAACTCGCTGCAGTCGCAGCCGGCCAACGCCATCCGCCAGGCACTGCGCAAGCAGGGCCTCGACGTCGATGCGCTGGACCTCGTCGAGATCAACGAAGCCTTCGCGTCGGTGGCGATCCAGTCGATGCGCGAACTGGGTCTCGGCCCGGACCGGGTCAACGTCAACGGCGGGGCGATCGCGCTCGGCCATCCGATCGGCATGAGCGGGGCGCGGCTCGCGCTGCACCTCGCGCTGGAGCTCCGGCGCCGCGGCGGCGGCACCGGCGCCGCCGGGCTGTGCGGCGGCGGTGGGCAGGGCGACGCGCTGATCCTCACCGTTCCGCCGGCCAGGTGAGCGCGGCGAGCTCCCGCCACGACGTCGCGGACCTGGTGTCCCGGGCCCGCGACGGCGACCCGCGGGCGGTGGCCCGGCTGATCAGCCTGGTCGAGGACGCCAGCCCGGCGCTGCGCGAGGTCGCCGAGGCGCTCACGCCGTACGCCGGCCACGCCCAGATCATCGGACTGACCGGGTCCCCGGGCGTGGGCAAGTCGACCTGCACCTCGGCGCTGGTGCGCGCGCTGCGGCGCGCCGACCGCCGGGTCGGGGTGCTCGCCGTCGACCCCTCGTCGCCGTTCTCCGGCGGCGCGCTGCTCGGCGACCGGGTGCGGATGCAGGACCATGCCACGGACGACGGGGTCTACATCCGGTCGATGGCCTCCCGCGGTCATCTCGGCGGGCTGTCCTGGGCGACGCCGCAGGCATTGCGGGTGCTCGACGCCGCCGGCTGCGACGTGGTCCTGATCGAGACCGTCGGGGTCGGGCAGGCCGAGGTCGAGGTGGCCTCCGCCGCCGACACCACCCTGGTGCTGGTCGCCCCCGGGATGGGCGACGGCATCCAGGCCGCGAAGGCCGGAATCCTGGAGATCGCCGACGTCTTCGTGGTCAACAAGGCCGACCGCGACGGCGCCGACCAGACGGTCAAGGACCTGCGGTCCATGCTCTCGCTGGGCGGCCGGCATTCCGAGGCCGACGCGTGGCGGCCACCGATCGTCAAGACGGTCGCGGTCAAGGGCGAGGGGACCGACGACGTACTCGCCGCGATCGACCGGCATCGCGAGTGGATGGCTGAGTCGGGGGAGGGCGAGCGCCGCCGCCGGGAGCGGGCCGCGCGTGAGGTCGAGGCGATCGCGATCGTCGCCCTCCGGGACCAGATCGGCGACGTGCACGGGTCGACCGCGTTGCCCGCGCTGGCCGAGCGGGTCGTCGCCGGGAAGATCGATCCGTACAGCGCCGCGGACGAGCTGGTGGCCGCCGTCACCGGCTGATCCGGCCGACCGCCGGTGGTCCGGTCGCCCGCGGAGTCGGGAATGATGGGCCGATGCGGTTCGTCTTCAGCCCTCCCGCAGAGAGCGCGACCGGTCTTCTCACCCTGCCGTGGCAGGAACCGCTGTCCGACTGGTCCGACGACCGCATGGCCGAGATGCGCCAGCGGGGGATCTCCCGGCACGTGGTGCGCTTCGTCGCGGAGGGCGCCGACGTCTACGCGCTGAAGGAGATCAACGAGGATCTGGCCAGGCGCGAGTACCGGCTGCTCCGCGAGGTGGCGGAGATGGGGCTGCCGGCCGTCGAGGTGCTCGGCGTCGTCGTCGACCGCGGTGAGGACCTCGACGCCATCCTGGTCACCCGCTTCCTCGAATATTCGGTCTCCTACCGGTCGCTGTTCTCCACCCCCCGCGGCGGTGCCCCGGCGGAGAAGCTGCTCGACGCGATGGTCGAGCTGATCGTGCGGCTGCACCTGGCCGGCTTCTTCTGGGGCGACTGCTCGCTGTCCAACACGTTGTTCCGGCTCGACGCCGGTGCGCTCGCGGCCTACCTCGTCGACACCGAGACCTCCGAACTGCACGCCTCGCTGTCGGAAGGGCAGCGCTACTACGACCTCGAACTCGCCCGAGAACGGGTCGGCGGGGAGATGCTCGACCTGGAGGCGGGGGAGGTGCTGCCGCCCGACGTCGATGCGGTCGAGTTCGCCGACGAGCTGGTCGAACGCTACGAACGGCTCTGGGACGAGCTCACCCGCGAGGAGGTGCTGCGGCCCGAGGAGCAGCGCTACCGGATCGGCGAGCGGATCAGGCGCCTCAACGAGCTCGGCTTCGATGTCGATGAGCTGGAGCTGATCGCCACCGGCGACGGCAGCAGGCTGAAGATGCGTACCCGGGTGGCCGAGCCGGGGCACTTCCGCAAGAAGCTGTTCGCGCGTACCGGGCTCGACGTGCAGGAAAACCAGGCCCGTCGGCTGTGGGGCGACCTGGCGAGCTTCCGGGCCTACCTCGAGCAGAAGGAAGGCCGCCCGGTCGCGGAGGCGGTCGCCGCCAACCGCTGGCTCACCGAGGTCTACGACCCCATCATCGCCGCGATACCGCCCCGGTTGCGCGGCCGGCTCGACCCGGCCGAGATCTTCCACGAGATCCTCGAACACCGGTGGTTCCTGTCCGAGGCGGCCGGGCGGGATGTCGGTACGACGGCGGCGGCGCGGTCGTACTTCTCGAGCGTGCTGCCGGGGGTCCCGGAGCATCTCACCTCGGGCGACATGGTCACCGCCCGACTGCTGCCCGACCCGGCGGCGCCGGCATGACCCGGCCGCTCAACCTGCCCTTCGACCCGATCGCCCGCGCCGGCGAGATCTGGGAGGACACCTTCGGCCCGGCGTCGGCGATGCGCGTCGCGACGTCGGTGATGCGGGTGCAGCAGATCCTGCTGGCACGCTACGACGAGATCTTGCGGCCGCAGCACCTGACCTTCGCTCGCTACGAGGCCCTGGTGCTGCTGCGGTTCAGCCGCACCGGCGCGCTCCCGCTCAACGTCATCGGCAGCCGGTTGATGGTCCATCCGACCAGCGTCACCAACACCATCGACCGGCTCGCCCGCTCGGGGTTCGTGGTGCGCCTGCCCAACCCGCGCGACGGGCGAGGGGTCCTGGCCGAGATCACTCCCGCCGGCCGGCGCGCGGTCGAGGAGGCGACGACCACACTGCAGGCCGCCGACTTCGGCCTCGGCGCATTGTCCGAACAGACCCGGGAGAGCCTCTTCTCCGCGTTGCGGACCGTGCGTGCCGAGGCCGGCGACTTCGAGGCCCCGCCGTGACTGGCCAGACTTACTAGGACGTCCTACTATCTGGGTTAGGGGCCCCACCACCGGGAGGGATCGTGGACGCTGCTGAGATCGCCGCCGGCCGTCGACGCTGGCAGGAGCGCTACGACGCCGCGCGGGTGCGCGACGCCGACTTCACCACGTTGTCCGGGGTGGAGGTCGACCCGGTCTACGGCCCGCGCGAGGGGGAGAGCAGGGACGGGTTCGAGCGGATCGGCTGGCCCGGGGAGTTCCCCTTCACCCGCGGCCTCTATCCGACCGGATACCGCGGCCGTGCCTGGACGATCCGGCAGTTTGCCGGCTTCGGCAACGCCGCACAGACCAACGAGCGCTACAAGATGATCCTCGCCGCAGGTGGCGGCGGGCTCTCCGTCGCCTTCGACATGCCGACCCTCATGGGCCGCGACTCCGACGACCCCCGCGCGCTCGGCGAGGTGGGCCACTGCGGCGTCGCCATCGACTCCGCCGCCGACATGGAGCAGCTCTTCGACGGCATCCCGCTCGCCGACGTGACGACCTCGATGACGATCAGCGGGCCCGCCGTTCCGGTCTTCTGCATGTATCTCGTCGCCGCGGAGCGGCAAGGGGCCGATCTGTCCACATTGGACGGCACGCTGCAGACCGACATCTTCAAGGAGTACATCGCCCAGAAGGAGTGGCTCTTCCCGCCGGAGCCGCATCTGCGCCTGATCGGCGACCTGATGGAGTACTGCGCGACCACCATCCCGGCGTACAAGCCGCTCAGCGTGTCGGGGTACCACATCCGTGAGGCCGGCTCGACGGCCGCGCAGGAGCTCGCCTACACGCTCGCCGACGGGTTCGGGTATGTCGAGCTCGGGCTGTCCCGCGGTCTTGACGTCGACGTGTTCGCCCCCGGCCTGTCGTTCTTCTTCGACAGCCACCTGGACTTCTTCGAGGAGATCGCGAAGTTCCGCGCGGCCCGCCGGATCTGGGCCCGCTGGCTGCGCGACGTGTACGGCGCCCGCACCGAGAAGGCCCAGTGGCTGCGGTTCCACACCCAGACCGCGGGCGTCTCACTGACCGCGCAGCAGCCTTACAACAACGTCGTACGCACGGCTGTCGAGGCGCTGGCCGCCATCCTCGGTGGGACGAACTCGCTGCACACCAACGCGCTCGACGAGACGCTGGCGCTGCCGTCGGAGGAGTCGGCCGAGATCGCGCTGCGCACCCAGTCGGTGCTGATGGAGGAGGTCGGGGTCACCAACGTCGCCGACCCGCTCGGCGGCTCCTGGTACGTCGAGGCGCTGACCGATCAGATCGAGGCCGAGGCCGAGCAGATCTTCGCGCGGATCAAGGAGATGAGCCCGCACGGGACCATGACCGCCGGCATCCTGCGGGGGATCGAGGACGGCTGGTTCATGGCCGAGATCGCCGACGCCGCGTTCGAGTACCAGCAGAAGCTCGAGAAGGGCGAGAAGAAGATCGTCGGCGTGAACACGCTGACCGACACCGTGTCCGGCGAGCTGGAGATCCTGCGGGTCTCGCACGAGGTCGAGGTCGAGCAGTGCCGGGTGCTCGCGGAGCGCAAGGCACACCGTGACGAGGACCTGGTACGGCGTACGCTGTCGGCTCTGGTCGAGGCGGCCAGGGGCACTGGCAACCTGATCGAGCCCATGCTGGAGGCTGTGCGTGCGGAGGCCACGATGGGGGAAATCTGTCACGTTCTTCGGGAAGAGTGGGGAGAGTACCGAGAGCCCGCTCGATTCTGAGGAGCAGGCACAGCCAGAACAGTCCAGCACGGCAGCAGCCGTCGGCCCGCCTGACGGGCGCCCCGTGCTGGTCTGCGGCTCGGATCGCACGATGCTCCGGGTGGTCACCGAACTGGTGGGCTCGGGCGAGCGGGTGACCGCGATCGTCAACCCCGCCTCCCGTCACTACGAGCGGATCGGCGAGCTGGGTCCGACCATGGTGCGTGCCCCGGTGATCAGCGAGTCGTTGCTGCGGCGGGCCGGGATCGACGCCAAGGACGGGACGCCGTCGACCGCGCGCGCCCTGGTTCTGCTGGACACCGATGACGTCCACAACGTGCACACCGCCCTGACCGCGCGGGACATGGACCCGCAGCTACGGATCATCGTCCAGATGGTCAACCCGCGGCTGGGCAAGCAGATGAACAGCCTGCTCGGCGACTGCGTGGTGATCAACGGGCCGTCGCTCGCGGCCCCGGCGTTCGTCTCGGACGCGCTGGAGGACGACGAGCTGACCTGGCTCGATCTCGGCGGTCGCCGGCTGGTGGCCGGTCAGGCCGACCTGATCCGGGAGCCGCACCTGACTGTGCTCGCGGACACGACGTCGTCGGCGACGCCTGTGCTGCTGCCGAAGGACAGCGCTGACCCCGAGGGGGACATCGTCCTCGGCAACGGCGTACGCGCGGTCTTCCGCAGTCGCGACGTCCGTCCGGCCGGTTGGTTGATGGCGGTCCGCGACGTCCTCGATACCCGGGTCCGGAAGATCGCCGCGGTGATGGCGTTCCTGATCGCGGCCGGGACCGGGGTCATTCATTTCTTCGGTGGGATCGAGTGGTGGCGGGCGCTGTACCTTGCCGCCGGCGTGGTGACCTCGGCGGGGATCGACGACGACCGGTTCAACAACGCGCAGCCGTGGGTGAAGGTCAGCGCAGTGCTGGTCCAGCTGACCGGGATCGTGCTGATGGCGTTGCTGACCGCGGTCGTGGTCGACTCGCTGATCGGTGCGCGACTGTCGCGAATCATCGGCGGTGTCCGCGGCCGGCCACGCAACCACGTGGTGGTGTGCGGCCTCGGTACGGTCGGCTCCCGGGTGCTGGAGATTCTGACCGAGCGGGGAGTCGCGGTGGTCGGGGTCGACCAGGACGACGATGCGCCCGGCATCCAGACCGCGCACCGATTGCGGATCCCGGTGGTGGTCGGGGACAGCAGCAACGAGGAGACGCTGCGGTCGGCCGGCGTCCAGCGGTGCCAGTCGGTGCTCGCGATCACCGACGGCGACATCACCAACCTGGAGTGCGCGATCATGGCCCGGGACCTGAACCCGGACGCCCGGATCACGATGCGGATGTTCGACCACGACCTGGCGCAGCGGGTCGAGCGCCGGCTCGGGCTCGGCCACAGCCGGTCGGTGTCGATGCTGGTCGCGCCGGAGATCGCCGCCGCGGTGGCGAACCGGCGCAGCCAGGTGACCGTTCTGGCCGGCCGCCGCGTACTCCTGCTGACCGAGGTGACCGTCGAGTCCGGGGCGGCCGCGGTCGGTCGGCAGCTCGGTAAGCTGAACGAGCCCGGCGGCTTGCGGGTGCTCGCGCGGCAGGACCTCGGGGGAGCCTGGAACTGGTCCCCGTCGCCGGAGCGCGAGATCCGGCCGGGGGACCGGATCGCGGTCGCGGGGACCCGCAGCGGCCTGGCGAGACTGTTGATGGCGACCCGGGGGCAGCAGAGTTCGGCCGCGTCGTAGAGGATGGACTTGTGAACGTAGTAGGTACTGCGCACGGAATGCGAGGACAGTGGTGAGCCAGTCCAACTTCTCCCGTCCCGGGGCGATCGATCTGTCGGCCCTGCGCAAGCCGGCCGGCGCCCCTGGAACGCCATCCGCTGAAGGCGGCGCCGCCGGCGGGCTCTATGTGCTGAACGTCAGCGAGGCGAACTTCCAGGCCGACGTGATCGATCGCTCCCTCCAGGCGCCGGTGGTGGTCGAGCTGTGGTCGCCGCGGTCGCAGGGCTCGAACGCTCTCGGTGCGGTGCTGGTCCAGCTGTCGACCGAGTACGCCGGGAAGTTCCTGCTGGCCCGGGTCGACGTCGACGCGAACCCGCAGGTGGCCCAGGCGTTCGGCGTACAGGGGGTGCCCGTGGTGATCGCGATCCTGCGCGGTCAACCGGTGCCGTTGTTCCAGGGCGTCCTCGGTGAGCCGGAGGTCCGGCAGTACCTCGACCAGCTGCTGACCGTGGCGGTGGCGAACGGCATCACTGGGCGCGCTGAGCCGGTCGGCTCCGCTGCTGACGCTGACGCCGAGGAGGAAGAGGCGCCGAACCCGCGGTACGAGACGGCCGAGAACGCAGTCGCTGCAGGTGACCTGGACGGCGCGATTGCGGCGTACGAGGAGCTGCTCAAGGAGACTCCGGCCGACGCCGAGGCGAAGTCCGGGCTGGCCCGGGTGCAGCTGGTGAAGCGCACCCAGGACGTGCCGGCCGATGTACGGACGCGTGCGGCCGACAACCCGACGGACGTCGAGGCGCAGTTGCTGGTCGCCGATGTCGACCTGATGGGTGGGCACGTCGACGATGCGTTCGCGCGGCTGATCAGCACGGTCCAGGCGACCGCGGGCGACGAGCGGAACACGGTCCGGCTGCACCTGCTGGAGCTTTTCGAGGTGGTCGGCGCTGACGACGAGCGCGTGATCAAGGCCCGTCGCCGGCTGATGTCTGCGCTCTTCTAACTTTTGAGGATCGGGTCTGTCGTCAGGCTCTCGGAGACTCGGGCGAGGAGGGCGCGGAGCGTTTCCGCCTCCTCCGCGCTGAACGCGGCCGCCAGCCGGCGCTCGACGGCGGCGGCCCGCTTGTCCGCCTGATCGAGGGCCTTGCGACCCGCCGCGGTCGGGCGGGTCTCGATCACGTGCCTGTGCAGTGGATGCGGCGTGCGCTCGATCAGGCCGGCCGACTCCAGATTGCGCAGGATCGTCGTCATCGTCTGTGGCGTGACCAGACAGCGACGGGCCAGCTCGGCGGCCGAGATCCCCGGCTGTTCGTCCAGTACGAACAGGGCGGCGTACTGCGGCACCGTGAGCCCGGCCGGCTTCACCGCGGCCGACTTCGCCGCCTGGAGCTCCTGCTCGACCCGCTTGAGGTGACTACCGAGCCGTTCGTCGAAGGACATCCGCATAAGGACCATCGTACGAACGGCGTCGATGATATATGCATTGACGACTATCAGAACTCTGATTAATCTCTGTGCTCGTACACTTCGAGAGAGGGGCTCTTCATGAGGTTTCGTGTGCTGGCCGCGGCGCTGGTCGTTCTGGCGGCGTCGTCGGCCTCGCTGCCGGTCACGGCGGCTGTGTCTCCTGCTGTTCACCCTGCCGATCGCGATGCTGTTT